>DASUAD010000034.1:0-5169 GCA_035763965.1 Thermoanaerobaculia bacterium
AGGACCTCCGCCTCTCCGGCGGGGGCAGCGACGCCGAAGAGCTCGACTCCGATCTGCGAGAACTCCCGGTAACGGCCGGCCTGCGGCCGCTCGTACCGGAACTGAGGCCCGAGGTAGTACAGGCGCAGGGGCATCGGCCCGGAGGCGAACCCGTTCTCGATCACCGCGCGGACGACTCCGGCGGTGTTCTCGGGGCGCATCGTCACCGACCGGCCTTTCCGGTCGTTGAACGTGTACATCTCCTTGTGAACGATGTCCGTGGTCTCCCCGACCGATCGCGCGAAGAGCGCGGTCTCCTCGAGCACCGGGGTGCGGATCTCTCCGTATCCCCAGGAGCGGAACGTGTCTCGCGCGATCCGCTCGGCTTCCGCCCAGCGCTCGCTCTCCGGCGGAAGCAGATCGCGTGTCCCTTTGACCGACTTGTACCGCGGGTTCATCGCGCCTCGGCCCAGCGCCCGTCGACCCGGAAGTACTCCTCTTTGTACCGGAGGTAGTTGAGATGGAAGTGCTTCAAGTCCTCGACCTCGGCGTCCGAAAGCTCCCTCACCTGCCGCGCCGGGGCTCCGAGCCAGAGGCTCCGTGGAGGCACCACCGTGCGCGGCGTGACGAGCGCGCCGGCGCCGACGAGCGCCGACTCTCCGACATCCGCTCCGTTCAGGACGGTCGCATGCATGCCGATCAGCGCTCCGCGACGAACGACCGCGCCGTGGACGATCACGCCGTGGCCCAGCGTGACCTCCTCCTCCAGGATCGTCGGGTATTCCTCCAGGGTGTGGACCGCGCAGTTGTCCTGGATGTTCGTGCGGGCGCCGACGCGGATGAACTCGCAGTCGCCGCGGACGACCGAGTTGTACCAGACCGACACGTCGTCGCCGAGGACCACGTCCCCGATCACGGCCGCCGTCTCGGCGAGAAAAACCCTCGCGCCGACGCGCGGCGCCTTCCCCGCATACTCCCGAACGACGGCCATGAAAGCGGGCAATCTAGCACGCCGGTCGAGAGATCACGCCCCCGGCGGCCAGGGAAAAGCCCCCGGCCGGAGCACGACCGGAGGCTCGCGCGTCGCGTCCACGATCGTCGAGGGCTCGCCCCCCGGAGCCGGGCCGCCGTCGACCAGGAGATCGAGGTCGGATCCGATCGCGGCAGCGACGGCTTCCGGATCCGCCAGCGACGGCGCGCCCGAACGGTTCGCGCTCGTGCCGGTCAGCGGACCGGCGGCATCGAGGAGCGCCCGAAGAGCTGCGGCGGCCGGGATCCGGACGGCGAGCGTCCGGGACCCGCGCGAAGCCGGGATCGGGGACGCGAGCGGGAGCACGACCGTCAGCGGAGCCGGCCAGAGCCGGCAGAAGCGCTCCAGAACTTCCGGGCGCGCCGAGATTCCGAGCCGCTCCAGCTGCCCGCGGCAGGAGACGAGAACGAGAAGCGGCTTGCCGTCGTCGCGCCCCTTGATGCCGAAGATGCGCGCGACCCCGCGCTCGCTCATCGGATCCGCGGCGAGCGCGTAAAACGTGTCTGTCGGGACGGCCGCGACGCCGCCGCGCTCCAGGACTTCTCGAAAGCGGGCGAGCGCACCGGGAGACGCGAGCAGCTCGGCGAGGCCGACCCGGGGAGGCGAAGTCACCGTCCGACGAAGCGGTCGTAGAGTCGCCGGGCGCGGGCGGGGTCCTCGGTTCCGCGGACGACGCAGCGGCCGTCGGAGAAGATGGTGAGCGAAACGCCGTCGACGTCCGCGTTCAGCAGCTGCGGCGAGCGGCGCACGCGGCCGACCCGCGCCAGACGTTCCTCGAGCGCATCGAAGTCGGGACGTTCGCGCGCGGGCGGAGCCACCTGGACGGATCGGCGCCCGCAGAGCTTGACGACCTCGGCGGCGCGCGATTGGAGAGCGGGAAAGCTCCCGCGCGAGCACACCGGACAGTCGCGCCGCGGCCCGGCGTCCTCGAACGAGCGGATCGAGCGAAACCCTTCCTGCCAGACTCGAACCGCGAGGACTCCGCGCGACGGCTCCCTCCCCGTCGCGATCCGCAGAGCCTCCGTCACGGCAAGAGAGGCGACGAGCGGCGGAAGCGTCGGGACGATTCCCACCGTGTCGCACGTCGGCGAAGAGCCGGCCGGCGGCAGGGCCTCGAGGTAACAGCGCAGGCAGGGCGTCTTCCCCGGCACCGACACGGCGAGAAGCCCCTCCTCCCCGACGCAGGCCGCGTAGATCGACGAAAGGCCGAGCGACCGCGACGCGTCCGAGACGAGCAGCCGCGTCTCGAAGTTGTCCGAGGCATCGAGGACGAGATCGTGTCCCTCGAGTAGCTCGCGGGCGTTTTCCGGGGTCAGGTCCGCGACCACTCCCCGCACAGAGACTCCGGGCGCGACCTTCGAGAGCCGCTCCTGCGCCGCGGTCGCTTTCGGGGCGACGCGCGCCGCGTCGTCGGCGTCGAAGAGGAGCTGCCGCGAGAGGTTCGACTCCTCGACGACGTCCCGGTCGATCACGGAGAGACGACCAACCCCGGCGCGCGCGGCGAGCTCCGCCGCCGCCGCGCCGACGGCGCCGACGCCGACGATGGCCATCGAGAACCGGGCGATCCTCTGCTGCCCCGCCTCGGCGATGCCCGGGAAGAGGATCGAACGCGAGTGCCGTTCTCCTTCCGTCTCCTCCCGGGAGAGGGGCGGGGATGAGGGCGTCTCTTCCCGCGTCATCTCTCCTCTGCCTGTGCGAGCAGCTCCCGTGCATGGCGCAGCGCGGTCTCGGGCACCTTCTCACCCGCGAGCATCCGCGCGATCTCGGCCACGCGTTCTTTTCCGTCGAGAAGCCGGACTGCGGCAATGGTGCGTCCGCGGGTCTCGGTCTTCTCCGCGCGAAAGTGACGGTCGGCGAGCGCCGCGATCTGGGGGACATGGGTCACGCAGAGAACCTGGTCGCGTTGCGCGAGCCTCCGGAGCTTTTTCCCGACGGACTCGGCCGTGCGTCCCCCGATTCCGGCGTCCACCTCGTCGAACACGAGCGTCCGGCGGCGCGCCGCACGCGCGGCTCCGGCGGAGTGAATCGCGAGCTGGAGACGCGAGAGCTCTCCGCCCGACGCGATCCTCTCGAGCGGCCGCTCCGGCTCGCCCGGGTTCGGCTGGAACAGGAACGAGGCGCGTTCGAGGCCGGTCCGCCGCGGTTCCCGCTCATCCACCGGCGTGAGCGCGACCCGGAACCGGGCCTTCTCGAGCGCGAGGCCGTCGAGCTCTTTCTCGACCGCCGCCGAGAATCGGGGCGCCGCCGACTCCCGCCGCACGGTGAGCACCGAGGCGGCGGCACGGAATGCGGCGCGGGCGGCCGCCTCCTCGCGCTGCCGGCGTTCGAGGGCGTCCCCGATGTTCCCGAGCTCTGCGCGCTCCGACCGGAGTTTCGCGAGCAGCTCCCGCGCATCCACGAGCGTCGGACCGTACTTGCGCTTCAGTCGCGAAAGCTTCTCCAATCGCGACTCGACGGCGGTCAGACGGTCCGGATCGGCTTCGATACCGGAAGCCGCGTCGCGCGCGGCGGCGGCCAGATCCGTCACCCTCCGCTTCAGGTCTTCGACCTCCTCCAGGCGAACGGCTTCCCGCGGGTCGATCGCCGCGAGCTCACCGAACGCCCGCGCCGCCTCTCCCAGCCGGTCCGCCGCGGACGGCTCCCCCTCGGACAGAGCCTCGAGGGCGGCCTCGCCGGCCCGGCGGATCCGGTCCGCGTGAAGGAGCCGCTCGCGCTCGTACGTGAGCTCCTCCTCTTCCTTCTCGTCGGGCGCAGCGGCTTCGATTTCTGCGATTTGAAACTCGATCGTGTCGAGCCGCGCCGAGCGATCGCGCCCGGCCGCTTCGAGCTTTTCGAGCGCCTCGCGGGCCGCCGACCACGCCCCCGCCGCCGCCGCGACCGCTTCGCGTTCGGTGCCGGCGCCGGCGAAGGCGTCGAGGAACTCGAGCGGCGCCTCCGGGTCGACGAGCTCCCGCTCGGAGCTCTGCCCCTGGATCGAGACCAGCCGCTCGCCCAGCCGCGCCAGGGTGCGCACGGCGGCGGGCTCGTCCTCGACGAACGCGCGCCCCCGCCCGTCGGTCGCGAGCTCCCGGCGGACGAGAAGAGCGTCGCCGTCGGAAGGAAGCCCCGCCTCTTCCAGGATCTCCCGGATCCCGCGGTCGCAGTCGAACTCCCCTGCGACGACCAGCCGCTCGCCTCCCTGCCGGACGAGATCCGATGAACCCCGCGCGCCCGCCAGAAGCGCCAGCGCGTCGACCAGGATCGACTTGCCCGCGCCGGTCTCACCCGTCACCACCGTGAGACCGGGCCCGAGCTCCAGATCGAGATCTTCGACGATCGCGAGGTTACGGACCGTCAGGCGTCGAAGCACACCCCGATTATGACTGCGAGTGGCCCTTCTTCTGGCCGATCGGCCGCGCCGGGATTCCACCGGCGATGACGCCGGAGGGAACGGGCTTCGACGCGACCCCCATCGAGCCGACCAGGGCGTCCGCACCGATCTCGACGCCCGACAGCACGACGGAATGGTAGGTGATCCGCGCCCTGTCGCCGATGACCGTCCGGCCGAGCGAGATGTCGTGGATGTCCTCGACGTTATGAGAGTGGGAGTAGATGTTGGCGTAGTCCGAAATCGAGACATCGTCGCCGATCACGACCTCCCCGCGGTCGTCGATCAGGACGTTTCGATGGATCGTGACCCCGTTTCCGACGGTCAGGTTGTAGCCGAAAGAGAACTCGACGCCGTGGAAGATGCGGACGTCCCGTCCGCAGCGGCGGAACACGCGAGTGGCGAGCATCGCGCGCAACCGGGTCCCGAGCCGTACGTTTCGTCCGACGGGCGAATGGTCGAACATCTGCCAGAACCAGAGGAGAGGTTTCACGGGAGCCCACTTCTCGGGGTCGATTTCCCGGTAGTACTCCGCTTCCAACGTCGCATTCCTCGGATCGAAACTCGCGAACAGCGCCCGGGCTGCGAGCGATGCGCGGCGGTCGTCGATCGCCTCCTCCCAGGACACGCCGGCCCCGAGATAGAGATGGGTCAGGGCGTCGCGTGCGACGACGTTGCGGTCCAGAGCGGCGTCGTCGAACCTTTCCGCGAGCTCATCGACAAAACGCGGATACAGGTCCTCGCCGAGCGGCCCAATCGAAAACGTTCGGAGGGGCATGTGGCGGCGACGCTA
>DASUAD010000035.1:0-3879 GCA_035763965.1 Thermoanaerobaculia bacterium
CCACCCGCCGGGGAGGCTCTGCCACGCACGGATCGGGCCCGGCTTCCAGACGTCGAACAATCGGAACGCCACGAACGAGACGATCCACGAGGCCGCCGCGGCACCCGGGGACGGATACGCGAAGAGCGGGACGACGGCCGATGCGATCAGCTGCCCCGCGATCTCGTCGAGGACGATGCATCCCGGATCCGTGCGGCCGAGGGCTGCCGCCGCCCGGCCCGTCAGGGGGACCGCTACCGCGGACACGAGGAGCCCGGACGTCAACAGTCCGACCCCCGCGACAACACTGGGCATGTGAGAAGAAAAAACCGCGACGGCAATCCAGCCCGCCGCCAGAGCCAGAGCGGAGCCGGCCGTGCCCGGAGCGATCGGGGCGAGCCCGACGCCGAAACCCGTCGCGAGAATCGTCTCGAACGGGCGCTCGCGCAGGGCGCGCGCGACGTTCGCTCGCGACTCGGGCTCGGGGCGATGCGATGAGGCCGTTTTCATCGGATTCGAAGCGCGCTCCGGCGGAAGGTCCGCGGGGTGCCGATCACGGCGCGGTCCGCGTTTTTCCGGAGTCTATAATCGCGCAAATTCCGCGAATACCGGAGCCCGATGGGAAAGGTGAGCACATGTCCAGCGTGAAACCGAACGAGAAATGGCGCGCCGTCGAGACGGCGCTGACGCAGATCGAACGGCAGTTCGGCAAGGGCTCCATCATGCGCCTGGGCGACCGGCCGGAGACGGCGGTTGCCGTGATCCCGACCGGGTCGCTCGCCGTGGACGCCGCCCTCGGAGTCGGCGGGATCCCGCGCGGGCGCGTCGTCGAGATCTTCGGCCCGGAGTCGTCCGGAAAGACGACCCTCTCGCTGCAGATCATCGCGCAGGCCCAGCGCGCCGGCGGTCTCGCGGGCTTCATCGACGCCGAACACGCGCTCGACGCGGACTACGCGAAGAAGCTCGGGGTGGATACGGACAATCTGCTCGTTTCCCAGCCGGACAATGGAGAGCAGGCCCTCGAGATCGCGGAGATGCTGATCCGCTCGGGCGCAATCGACGTGATCGTCGTGGACTCGGTCGCCGCCCTCGTCCCGAAGGCGGAGATCGAGGGAGAGATGGGCGAGGCACAGATGGGACTCCAGGCGCGCCTGATGTCGCAAGCGCTGCGGAAGCTGACGGCGATCGTCTCCAAGTCCCGGACGTCTCTCATCTTCATCAACCAGATCCGCGAAAAGATCGGCGTCATGTTCGGCAACCCCGAGACGACCACCGGCGGCCGGGCGCTGAAGTTCTATTCGTCGATCCGGATCGACATCCGCCGCGTCGCGTCGTTGAAAGACGGCGACGTGGTCGTGGGGTCGCGCACGAAGGTGAAGGTCGTCAAGAACAAGGTGGCGGCGCCCTTCCGGCAGGCCGAGTTCGACATCAACTACGGAGAGGGAATCTCCCGGGCGGGTGAGCTCATCGACCTCGGGCTCGAGGCAAAGATCATCGAGAAATCCGGCGCGTGGCTCTCCTACGGCGACCTCCGGATCGGGCAGGGTCGCGAGAACGCGAAGCAGTTCCTGAAGGAGAACCCGGAGCTCGCCGCCGAGATCGAGGCGAAGCTGCGAAAGACCCTCGGGCTGACCCCCGCCGAGATTGCCGCGAAACCCGCGCCGCCCTCGGTGGTCGCCGAAGCTCCGCGCGAGAAGGAAAAGGCGCGCCGGTAGCGCGCTCCGAGCGGGAAGCGTCCGGGAAGAAGTCTCCGCGCCCTCCCGTTCTGCCGCTCTTGATGAGGCGAGACGCACGCTCGAGAGGCGCCCGCACGTTCGCGGGCGTCTTTCTTTTTCTCGCCGGGGCCGCCGCGGCTCCCGGGTTCGACCGGCTGACGGTCGCCGCCGAGCGGCCCGATGGAACGTGCCCCGCCGCAGGACCGCTCGGGATCGTGCAGGTCACGCCCGACCAGCAGCTGCCCTCCGCGGTCGGACGGTGTCTCCTCTACTTCGAGGTCGGCGACCTTTCCGATGCCGCGGTGTTGCGTGATGCCGCCCGGCTCGCGAAGGCCGCGGGCGTCGCCGCCGTCGTCCTCGACTTCACGCGGTTCTCGCAGACGACCGACGAAACGTCGCGCGCGCGCGTGCCGTTCGCGATCAAACAGCTTTCCTCGGCGATCCGCGCCGCCTCCCCCAACGCGCTCGTCGGAGTCGATTTCTCCCGGGGACCCGGAGAGCCTTTTTCGCTCGACCTCGAGGAGGGGCTGGGCGCGTACTTCGACGCGCTCGCGGCCTTCGCGGGACGCGTGCCGCCCGCGTTCGCCGATGAGAGCAAGCAGCGCTGGATCTTCCTTCTCCGAACGCCCGGCCGGAGCGCCGCGGGCGAGATCCTGCAGGCGGCATCGGCCGAACCCGCCCCCCGGCTCGTCGGGATCTTCTCGACGCCCGAGCGCGCGATCGACGGCGCCGACTGGGAGTCGCTCGCCCGCCTCCAGGGGTACTGGACGGCGGACGTCTCCCGGGATCCGACCGCGACGGCTGCCGCGCGAGCCGACGGAACGCGATTCCCCGTACTCCGTTTCTTCGACGGCAAGAAGTTCACCCCGATCCTCTTTCTCGCCGAGGACCCCTCCGGCCGCGTCACGATCGAGCTCTCGGGCGGCTCGTACGCGAAGGCCTCCGTCGAAAATCTCGCTACCGGCGGGAAGCGCGACTTCGAGCTGGGCGGGGCGAGGACGCTGACGCTCGATCTCTCGCGGGGGCCCCTGGCGGCCGTGCTCGAGCTCGCGAAACGGCCGGACGAGCGCACCGCCGTCGACGTCGGCGCGACCCGGGGCTTGACCGCGGAGGAGATCGTCGCGCGGGAAAGAGCCTGGGAAGCCGGTCAGCGCGAAAAGGTCTCCTCCTTCATCGCGAGCATGGAGGCGTCGCTGCGGTTCCGCGTCGCGGAGGTCAACGAAACGTTCGACCTGACGATCCGCGGACCGTACTACCTCCGGCGCGGCGAGCCCGGCGACTGGGTGTGGCAGGAGTTCTACCTGAACGGAGTCAAGTGGAAGGGAAAGACTCTCCCGAAGATTCCCATCCTTCAGCCGGAAAAGGTCACGACTCTTCCGCTCGACATCCGCCTGACCGAGGACTACCGGTACGAGCTCTCCGGCTTCTCGGAGGTCGGAGGGCGGCGCGCGTACGAGGTCGACTTCGCGCCGAAGGAAACGGTGGAAGACAAGCCGGTGTACCGCGGCAAGGTCTGGATCGACGCCGAGACCTTCGCGCTCCTGCGCCGCGATTCCGTGCAGCTGAATCTGAAGGGCGACACGCTCTCGAACGTCCAGTCCGAGTTCCACCGGCCGGTGCCGGACCGGCCCGACGTCTCTCTCCCGCTCGAGATCAAGGGTCAGCAGGTGTTCTCGACCGCAGGCCGCACGACCGCGATCGAAGGCCTCGTCCGGCTGACGGCCGTCCAGATCGACCCGCAGGACTTCGAGGCGCGGCGCAAGACGGCGTACGCGTCGGAGCTCCAGATGATTCGCGACACCGAACAGGGAATGCGATATCTCGTGCCGGATCCCGCGCACCCCGGCGAGCGCATCGTCGAGGAGAAGGTCTCGAAGAAGAGCACTTTCGGCCTCGCGGGCGCCTTCTACGACGACGCCCTCGACTACCCGATCCCGCTCCTCGGCGTCCAGCACTTCAACTTCGACCTCTGGGGCAAGGGCAAGCAGCTCTCGGTCTTCTTCGGCGGCGCTCTTCTCACGGCGAACTACACGGACCCCTCCCTCGGCGGCGGACGCTTCGATCTGGGCGCCGATCTCTTCGCCGTCGCGTTCCCCTTCGGGGACGTCGCCTACCGGAACGGAAAAGAAGTCCCGGACGAGAAGATCAAGCACCTTCCGGCGGTCTTCCAGGTCAACGTCGGCCG
>DASUAD010000036.1:0-2129 GCA_035763965.1 Thermoanaerobaculia bacterium
GGTCGCGACCGGCCAGAAGTTCGGGCCGGTGATCTTCTACGTCGGCGACGTCCCGGCGGAAACGAAGAGTATGACCCTGACGTTCGCGGATACCCCGCCCATCCCGCTCACCGTCACGATGCGCAAGTAGCTCGCCCGACGCGCCCGCGAGGGCGCTGCCCGCTCACCAGGCGTGGCCGATCGAGACGTAGGGCTCCTGGTAGGTTCGCGCCGAACGCCCCCAGATCCACTTGTTGTATCCGACCTCGAGGTTCCAGTGCCGTCCCGTGCCCAGCGGGAGAGGCACGATCAGCCCACCCCCGAGCCGGCCCATGCCGCGCGATTGAAGCTGAACGTGGGATTGCCGCCGAACCGGTCGTCGGGCTGTCTCGGGGAATCGTTGTGCAGGCTCCACACCCAGAGGACGTGGCCCTTCACCGCCACGCCGCCCAGTCGGGGGATGGGATAACCGGCCTCGAGCGAAGCGGGGATCTGGTCGGCAGGCGCTCCGGTGCGCCAGGTGTAGCCGGCCATCAGGTTGATCCAGCCCGCGCCGCCCAGGTAGGAACGGCTGACGTAGTACGCGAGCGTGTAGTCGTACTTCAGGAGCCCGCGCCACTCGTCGTTCAAACCCCTGATGTTGCCCTGCGAGTCGTAGACGTAACGGTTGTATGGCCCTTCGCGGTCGTAGAACACCGGCGTGCGGACGGACGCGCCGACCGCCATCGGCATGCTGCCCTCGCGGAGCTGGTATTTCAGCCCGAACCAGGCATCCGAGAAACCCTCGTTGCGTTCCAGGTCTCCCGGCGGACCTTCCCGACCGTCGAGATATGTCAACAGGAACTGACCCGAGAGTTTCGGAAAAAGGCCGAAGTCGCCATCGAGATACGTGTAGCGGAAGTCGTGCTGGCTCGAGTTGTCGAACCGCTCTCCGAAGGCGTTCCAGGAGCTCGCCGCGTGCTTCTTCGAATACCCGAGGTTCAGGCTCCACTGACCCGGCTGCGGCACCCATGCGCCGCCGGCGAAGAGCGGCGCGGCTTGAAGGGCGACCACCGCGAGAAGGACGAGGATTCGAATCGTGGATCGGTTGCTCATCCCGGGCCTGAAAGCCTTCCTACCAGAGAACGCCGCACCCGGACAAGACGGTAACTTCGTTTTTCGCGAAACGTACAGGAGACCGTGAAGACGCTCGCCGCCGCGGCCGGGCTCCTCCTGCCGACACTCGTCTTTGCCGTGCCGCCCGATCTTCCCCCGATCGCCGTGCATCGTGTCTCGGCGCCGATCACGGTCGACGGCGACCTCTCGGATCCGGGATGGCGCGACGCCGCGAAGGTCGAACAGTTCTGGGAAACTCAGCCGGGCGACAATACGCCTCCGAAGGTCGCGACCTTCGCCTCCCTCGCCTACGACGCACGGTACCTTTACATCGGAATCGATTGCCGCGACCCGGAGCCTTCGAAGATCCGAGCGCCCTACGTCGATCGGGACCAGATCATCGGAACGGACGACAACGTCGCGGTTTTCCTGGACACGAGGAACGACCGGCGATCCGCGATCGAGCTGCGGGTCAGCCCCCGAGGCATCCAGGGCGACGCCAGCTGGAACGAAGCGACCGGCACGGAAGACTTTTCTCCCGACGTCTTCTACGACACGGCAGCGAGAGTCACGGCTGCGGGCTGGACGGCCGAGTACCGGATCCCGTTCTCATCGCTCCGATACCCGAGGTCCGACCCGCAGACGTGGGGCATTCTCGTCTGGCGCAACTACCCGCGGGATTTCCGCTACGCGATCCACTCGAGCCCGATCCCGCGGGGGTCGAACTGCCTGATCTGCCACATGCGGGCGCTGACCGGCCTGTCCGGCCTGCCGGCCGGAGGGCATCTGGTCGTCGCGCCTTACGCGACGGCCACTCAGAACGCGCGGCCCGAGAGCGGCCTCGGCTCCGGCTTGAAGAACGATTCGGCGGAAGGTGACGGTGGACTCGACGTCAAGTGGACCCCCGGCCCGAACCATGCGATCGATGCGACGCTGAACCCCGACTTCTCGCAGGTCGAGGCCGACGTCGCGCAGATCGCGGTCAACCAGCGCTTCGCGCTCTTCTTCCCGGAGAAGAGACCGTTCTTCCTCGAAGGAGTGGATCTCCTCGAGAC
>DASUAD010000037.1:0-2289 GCA_035763965.1 Thermoanaerobaculia bacterium
AATCTCGTCGTGCCCGGCTGGCGATGGATTCTCCGGCGGCGCGTGAACCGCGTGCTCGAGGAGCTGGACTCGCGGCTGAAGATCCGTATCCCCCCCTTCAAGCTCACGAAACGGGAGGTCTTGATCTCGCGGCTGATCGACGACCCGCAAATCCAGGCGGCCGTCGAGGCGGAGGTCTCCGAGGGGGGCGCGACCCGTGCCGCGGTGTGCCGGCAGGTCGAGGTCTACGCGCGCGAGATCGTTCCGCAGTTCAACGCGTACCTCTATTTCCGGATCGGGTACGCCGTCGCGCGCCGGCTCGTGCGCGCGCTCTACCGCGTGCGGCTCGGGTACTCCGACGAGGAGGGGCTGGCGGCGATCGATCCGAACTCCACGGTGGTCTTTCTGATCAATCACCGGAGCAACATGGACTACGTCCTCGTCTCGTATCTCGCGGCGGAGAAAGCCGCGCTCTCCTACGCGGTCGGCGAGTGGGCCCGGATCTGGCCGCTGCACGCCCTGATCCGGTCCATGGGCGCGTATTTCGTCCGGCGCAACTCGAAGGACCCGCTCTACCGCAAGGTGCTCGAACGATACGTCGCGATGGCGACGGCTGGAGGCGTCACGCAGGCGGTCTTTCCCGAGGGGGGACTCTCGCGCGAAGGTAAGCTCCGGCCGCCCAAGCTCGGCATCCTCGATTACATGGTGCGCGCGTTCGACCCGGCCGGGCGCGACGTCGTCTTCATCCCGGTCGGCATCAACTACGATCGCGTCTTCGAGGACCGCAGCTTCCTGGTCGAGCTCGACCCGGCCGCTCCGAGATCCGGCGGAGGGGGCGCCGCCTGGAACGCGGCCCGGTTCGTCCTCCGCAACCTCGCCTTGATGGCGCGCAACAAGTGGCATCGCTTCGGGTACGCGTGCGTGGACTTCGGCTCCCCCGTCTCTCTGAAGGCATATGCCCGGTCGCGAGGGATCGACTTCCGCGCCCTGTCGAAGGATGAAAGGTTCGCGAAGGTCGGAGAGCTCGGCCGCGACCTCATGGCGGCGGTGGCAGGGGTCATTCCAGTGGTCCCGGTGCCGCTCGTCGCAACGATATTCGTCCGGGACCCGGAAAGACCGCGCACGGAGCTCGAGCTCAAGGCCGAGGTCCTCGCATTGATGGACGAGCTCGACCGGCGCGGCGCCCACGTCTACGTGCCGCGCAAGGATCGCGAATACGCGATCACCGTCGGCCTGAGGATGCTCACGCTGCGGCACCTGGTCGAGGAGAAGGAAGGGTTCGTCGCGGCGAGACCCCAGGAGCTGCCGTTATTGAAGTACTACGCGAACTCGATCGAGCACCTTTTCGCCTGACTTCGCGGAGCGAGGAGTCTCCGCGACCGCAGCGAACGACCAAGCACGCGTCTTACGAGCGCCGGTGGCGGAGCCAGATGCGGAGCAAGCGAGCGCGACGGTCTCTCTCACCCCAACCTTCTCCCCGTCGCCCGGAGGATTCGTTCCGCTCGCGGCGCGAGGAGTCTCCGGAGGTAATCGACGGAGGAGCCTCGCGCCGCGGGAGCGGGAGAGAGCGAGGAAGCAGGCGAGCGGTCGAGACTGACACGGCGAGCCGCTCGCCGGTACGTAAGCAGCTTCCGAGCGAACGACCGCGACGGTTCTATTCCGGATCGGGCAGGATCACGGACAGGAGGACGTTCACGACCGTGACGACGAGCGCCCCGAGAAACGCGGCCCCGAAACCGTCGACGTGGAAACCGAGGCCGAGCGTCTCGGACACGGCGCTCGTCAGCCAGAGCATGATCGCGTTGATGACGAACGTGAACAGGCCAAGGGTCAGGAGGATCAACGGGCACGTCAGAAGCTTCAGGATCGGACGGACGATGGCGTTCAGCACGCCGAACACGAGGGCGACGAGGAGGAGCGACGTCCAGGGTCCGGTATGCCGAACGCCGGGCACGATCTCCGTCGCCACCCAGAGCGCCGCCGCGTTGATGAGGATCCGAAGAAGGAGGCGCATGCGAAGAGCCTATCCCGACCGTTGCAGAGCGAGCATCGTGATGTCGTCGAAGCGCTCGGCGCCTGCCGAATGCATGGCGACGGATTCTTCGATGCGGTCGAGGAGCTTCGCCGCTTCCGAGGCGCCTTCCGCCACGACGCCCAAAAGCCGCTCTTCCGTGTAGAGCCGTCCCGAGGCGTCCTTCGCCTCCGTCACGCCGTCGGTGAAGGCGAGGAGCGTCTGGCCCGGCTCGAGACGGGATTCCCGCACCTCGAATCTCATCCCCGGCATCATTCCGAGAGCGGGGCCGCTCGGAG
>DASUAD010000038.1:0-3759 GCA_035763965.1 Thermoanaerobaculia bacterium
CCGCCCGAAAACCGACAACACCGGGAACCGGCGAACCCGCGTCCTTTCGGGTTTTCTCGACTGGAGCCGACAATCGGAGAGTCCTCATAACCCAAAGGTCCCGGGTTCAAATCCCGGCCCCGCAACCAAGTCGCTCGATCGCCGAGACGCTCGTTTCGGCGATTTTTTTCTTGATCGCAAGATTTGAACCCGGGAGCGCCGCGGAGCGGCGGAAGGTTTAACTGCTCGCATGGCGGCGAGAGCCGCAACATGCGAGCAGAACGCCGGCCGGAGGCCGGCGGTAAATCCTTCCCCCGTAACCAATGAAATCAACGGGTTAGGCGCCGCCGCCTGGCCCTTTTCCGTCAGGTCTGACTCCTTTTCCTTCAGGTCCGCCGGTTGTTGCGAGGAAGCGTTCGACGCCGGTCCCCGGGGTCCGGGCTGTTTCGCGAGCGCCCTCAGGTACTGGATCAGCTCATCGACCTGTCGGGCCGTGAGGGTGTGTCCCCAGGGCGGCATCTGGCGGGATAGACCCACTCCCGCTCCGCCGCGGCGGATTACATCGGCCAGGTCCGCGTCGCTCTTGTGCTTCTGAAAGGCCGGATCGGAGAGATCTTTCGGGCGGGGTTCGAGATTGTAGGCGTTGAAACCGTCCCCGGCGCCGGTCTCGCCGTGGCAGGTCTGACAGTAGTGGCGGAAGAGCGCCTTGCCGAGCCGCAGCTCGTAGGAAGCCTCCGGAGGCGGAGCGGCGGCGCGTTTGGAAACGGCGGGCTCTCGGGAGCAGCCGAGCATCCCGAGCAGGAGAATCACGCCGATCTCGCCCGACCGCCGCAGTTTCATCTTGTGCCTCCGACCGGGGTCGAGCCAGGCGCCGACGGGAGCGCCGAAAGATATGCCGTCAAGCGCAGAGCATCCGTGTCCGTCAGGCCGTAGTTGGGGCATCGCACGTCCGCCCGCCAGCGCTGCGGCCCTTTGAGCCACGAGTAGATCCAACCGCTCTTCAGTCTCTTTCCGGAATCCGTCAGCGGCGGTCCGAAGTAGCCGCCCGAATCGCCGAGGATGTGGCACGCGCGGCACCCGAGCGTCGTGTACACGCGCTCGCCTTCCTCCGGGTCGGCGTCGGACGCCGGCCGACCGGCGAAGGGGTCCGGTGGCATCGCCGGGTCCAGGTAGAAGCTCTCGATGGCGTCGGCGAGCTCCGTCGCTTCCTCCCGCGACATCCGCAGGACCGGCATCCGCTCCTCGAGGATCGGACGCAGCGAATAAGGAAGAACGAGATAGTCGACCAGCCAGTCCCGCTGGACCTTGCTCCCCTCGAAAGTCAAAGGGGCCGTCGAGATGTCTCCCCCTTCTTCGCCGATCCGGTGGCAGGAGAGGCAGCGATAGCGACCGATGAGCGCGCCGACGGGCCCGCCGGGGACCACGGAGGCGACGCGGGGGGGGGCGAACCGGTAGGCTTCGGGAACCGGCTGCGCGCCGAGCGAGAGAAGGGCCGTGACCACGGCGCGCGTGTCTTCGCCGTTCAATTCGTAAGAAGGCATTCTCAGGCCCCGGGCGAAGGAGCGGGGCGCAGCGATCTTGCCGGCGAGCCAGGCGGGGAGAGTCCGGGCCAGATCCGTCCGCCGCCCGAAATCGAGCGACGAAGCCTTCTTGTCGCCGATGCCATTCAGCTCCGGTCCGAACTTCTCCTCCGAGCCGCTCGGTTCCGAGTGGCAAGCGAAACAACCCGCGCGCCGGAAGAGTTTCTCGCCGTTCTCGGCAAGGGTCTGATTCACGCGGATCGGTATCAGCATCTCCTTCGGCGCATCGAAGTCGCGGAGCTCGTCTTCCATGTATGCGACGACGTCTCGCGATTCGGTCTCCGAGAAGCCGTAGCGGGGCATCTTCGTCGAGGGATAGAAGGCATGCGGGTCGCGCAGGAACGCCAGCAGCCAGCCGCGAGTGGCGGACGAGGCGATCTTGGAAAGCTCGGGGGCCGAGCCGTTCCCCTTGCCTTCCAGCGTGTGACAGGAAATGCAGCGAGATTCGGAGAAGAGCTTCTTGCCGCTGGCCGCGTCGCCGGTCGGCTCTGCTTCGGCCGACCGAATACGCTTCGCCAGGTCCCACGGGACGGACTGGTTGAAGAGGTAATGCGAGAGCTCCTGGGTCTCTTTCTCGGACAAATAGAAGTTCGGCATCGTGGCGTTCGGGTCGACCGCCCGCGGGCCGTGCAGCCATCGCCGCAGCCACATCCCGCCCGTCTTCATCGGGAGGCTCGTCAGAGGAGGCGCCTCCGAACGGAAGTTCTCCTCGCCGCGGACCGCATGGCAGGCGTAACAGCCGGACCGCGCCATGACCGCCCGACCCCGCGAGAGGATCGGCGCCTCCGGGACGCTCTCCGAAGCATGGCAGCGGCCGCACCCCGCTTCCAAGTAAGCCGCCGGCGTCATGGGAGGCCCGGCCTCCCGCGCCGTCCCGTGGGCCTCCTCCGTGGAGGTCGCCGGTCCCTGTCCGCCGTGACAGGACGTGCAACCGAACTGGTCGAACGCGCTCGGCGTGTGGGCGGTCTCTACGTGGACGCGGAGCGGCTCGGCAACTCCTTTCATCAAGGGATCATTCACGCCCAGGTGACACGTCGTACAGCGGTCCACCCGGTTCTCGAAGTCGCGCAGCCACACCTGTTGAATCGCCACGGGTCTCTTCTCGTACTCGCGGGCCGTCTTCAGGCTCCTGGCCCGGGCCATCCCGACCTGGCGGTAGCGGTGCTGCACCGAGCGATAGGACCGCAGCGCGCTCTTCGCGGGTGAGATCGCCAGCACCGCCAGGAAGAGGAGGCTCGTCGCGGCGAAAAGCCGGCGAAGCGGAAAAGAGCCCACTTGCCCCCCTATCCGAACACCGCAGCGTTCCACGGCCAGACGAGAGACCAGCCCGGCCCGCGGAAGAAGGTCCCGATGACGGTCAGGATCGTGGCGATCACCACGAACCAGCTCATGATCCACTCCGGCAGCGTGACCCGCGCGAGGCGCCGCCGCAGCCGTCCCCCGCTCTCCCCTCCGCGCGCGGCGAACATCGCCGCCGCCATGAGGACCGTGGGAACGACGACCGCCCAGCACGCGAAGGCGGCGAAGAGGAGGGCCAGAAAAACGGTGACGGCCCCGACCGCGATCGCGGTCCGTCGCGGACGGGAGGCCCAGAGGGGGCCGGCCGTCAGGTTGACGCGCGCATACGGGATCACGGCGAGCGCGATCACGGCGAGCGTGGGCATGAGGACGCCCGCGACCACCGGAGGGAAGTAGTGCAGCAATTCCTGCAGTCCCAGGAAGTACCACGGAGCCTTGGCAGGGTTCGGAGTCTCCACAGGGTTCGCGATTCCCTGCAGAGGAGCGTCGAAGAAGATCGCGGCCAGCGCGAGCCCGATCACGACGACCTGGAAAAGGATCACCTCGCGGACGATGAGGTGGGGGAACGTCATCACCCAACGTTCCTCTCGGCGGCGAACCGCGGGGCGGATGTCGGGGCGCACCAGCGCGACCCGCCGCGGCGTGGCGAGAGGATCGGCGGACTCGACGATGTGAATCGGCGGCAGAGCGCTCATGGAATTTCTCCGCGTTCGTCCGACTCCTCGGGCGGCCCCTGGACTCCTCCGTCCTTGCGAACCCGCCAGATGTGAACGGAGAGAAGAAGGAGCAGCGCGACCGGAAGGACGACGCAGTGCAGGACGTAGAAGCGCAGAAGGGCATTCTCCGAGACGACGTGCCCACCCAGCAGGAGGAACCGGATCTGCTCGCCGATCAGCGGCGC
>DASUAD010000039.1:0-4770 GCA_035763965.1 Thermoanaerobaculia bacterium
GACTCCTCACCAGTCCCGTCCTCGTGATTCCGTTCGGCCTCGGTGACATCGAAGTCGAGCGGGAGGAGAAGAAACCCTGAGCCGGACGAGGGAGTCAGGGCTTCGCTGCTCCGCAATCGACCGTCTTCTCGACGATTCGGATCCGTATGGGAGCCGAGAAGATGGGCTCGTGCCAGAAGCCGGCCGCGAGAGCCTGGTAGCGGGCAACGAGCTCGTACTCGCCGGGGGGATTGAGAGGCATAATCGAGGCAAGCGGCAACGCCTCGAGCTGTTCGTCGGTCGGCCGCGGAATCGGAGTTGGTGCGGCACCCGTACGCCTCGCGCGGAGCGCCGCTTCGAGGCACTCCCATACCGCACGGAGCGCCCGGGTTCGATACTCGCTCGGCCCGGCCATCCGTACGTCGACGGAATTGTAGGAACCGGCGTCGTAGACTGTGCCCCTTCCCGACGACGTCAGCCGGATCTCGACAGGAATTCGGCCCGAATCGCCGAGACGGTAAAGCGCGAGCTCAAGGGTCGGACGTCCCAGGAGCCCCTTGTACAGGTTCTCCGCGGCCACCGAGAGCTCCTCGATCGGATAACGCTCCGGATCGTCGTACCGATAGGGGTGCTTCAGAACCACCCGCACGTGGATGTCCTCGTTGCTCGAGAACACGACGGTCGAGCCCTCGCGGGGCGTCCCATCCCTGGAAGGACCTGTTTCGAACGAGAGCCGGGGGGGATCGACGGTGAACTTCCCCCACCGTACGCTCGTCTTGCCGACCGGCTCCGGCGTGGAAAACCCGGCGGTCGGTTCCCGCGGTGGCTCGGGCAGATCCGTGTCATCCGGCGAGAACCGGAGAAAGAGGTCGTCAAAGAGGGCGCGAAACGTGATTTTGTCGTCGCGCTTCCCCGAGTCGTCTCCCTCGGTCCACTCGAATTGCTTCGAGACGACGGCACGCAGTCGGACGGAACCGGCGCCGCGAATCATCGCGCGATCAATTCGGCGGGACCAGAAGTCCGCGTTCGCGATCGGTGGAACCGTCGAGTACCCGTCTCCCGAGCCCGTGCAGCCCGGAAGTGCGAACGTCTCGACGGACAGCCCCGCGAATCCCGCGACGGCTTGATCGGGCGGCACTCGAATCCGGCCGCCGAAGGTCGCGTTATCCATGGGCCGCTTGACGTCGATACACTGACCGACCGCATAGCTTTCGCGATCGGAGACGGCCGACGTCCGGAGCTCGAGCGATCCGGACGCTCGTTCCCCTTCGGCGTCGAGCGGGGACCAGGCCGCGGCGCCGCCGGGTCCAGGCTTTCTCCCGTAGATCGACGAGAGCGCCTGCCAGAACGAGAGGTTGGTGTCGAAGTCGGGGTTCTGGAGAAGATTCTCTTCCCGGGGAGATCCTTCTCCGGCAGGGACGGCCAGGCTCGCCGTCAGCAGGAGCAGAATCGCTTTCGAACGGCTCACTCGAAGAGCTCGATTCTCCTCACCGGCTGACGTCCGCCACCGCGACCTTGTTCACGCCGCTCAGCGCCAGGTAGAGCGTTCCCTTGGGCGTGGCGACCATGTTGCGCACGACACCGCCGCCCGAGGGGATCGGCCACTTCTCGAACGTCTTCGCCTTCGGATCGAAGGCGACCAGGGTGTTCGGCTCGACGCCGGACTCGCTGTACCAGAGGGTGCCGTCCGAGGTCGAAGCGATCCCGTAGGGCTTCGAGCGCGGCCCGCCGGGAGACGCCCACTCCTCGACCTTGCCGCTCTTCGGGTCGAGACGGCCGATGAACCCGCGCGCGAAATCGCTGTAGTAGAGGGATCCGTCCGGATTGTTCGCGATCCGGCGAGGGCGCGCGCCGTCGGGAAGGGCGTACTCGCGGATTTCCAGGGTCTTCGGGTCGATACGCCCGATCTTGTTGCTGCCGAACTCGCAGAAGTACGCGGCTCCGTCGGGGCCGACGACGATCCCGTAGGGGCGCGCGCGCGGCGTGGGGACCTCCTTCAGACCGACCTTGCCGGTTTTCGGATCGAGCCTGCCGACGAGATTCCCCCCCTGGACGGTGAAGTAGATCGTCCCCTCCCGGTCGAAGGCGAGGCTGTGCGGATCGCGGGCGCGCCGATCCGGCATTGCGTATTCGGTTACTTTGCCGGAGCGCGGGTCGAGCTTCCCGATGTACGCCGCGGAGTTCGCGGTGAACCAGATGTTGCCGTCTTTGTCCGCCGCGAGTCCGTGGGGTCCGGAGTCCGGCTTCGGCAGAGCGAACTCCCGGATCGTCCCGGTCTTCAGATCGAGACGACCCATCTTGTTGGCCAGCTGCCCCGTGTACCAGAGCGACCCGTCCGGCGCGACTTCCGGATCGTGCGGGCGCGAGCCCGGGGTCGGAACGTCGAATTCGCGGATGGAGACTTTCCACCCGGCCGCATCGAGCACGGACGAAAGGAAAACCGTGACGAGACCGAGCCGGAGGATCCGCCTGATCATCGGCCGCCTCAAACCTCGACGGCCGCCGCGTGTTCGACGCGCGTACCGAGGACCTGGAGGAACTGAGCGAGCCACGCCGGATGCGCGGGCCAGGCGGGCGCCGTCACGAGATTGCGGTCCGTCACAGCCTGGTCGACCGGGATCTCCGCCCAGGTCCCGCCGGCGCGCGTGACCTCGGGTCCCACCGCCGGATACGAGGAACAGCGCCGGCCGCCGAGGACGCCGGCCGCCGCGAGGATCTGCGCGCCGTGGCAGATCGAAGCGATCGGCTTCTCGCGCGCCGCGAAATGCTTCACGATCTCGAGGACCCGGGGATAGAGACGAAGGTACTCCGGCGCGCGCCCTCCCGGGATCACGAGCGCGTCATAGTCGGCTTCCCGAACCTCGTCGAAGTCGAAGTTCAACGCGAAGTTGTGGCCTCGCTTCTCGCTGTAAGTCTGGTCCCCCTCGAAGTCGTGGACGGCGGTGCGCACGATCTCGCCCGGTTTCTTGCCCGGGCACACGGCGTGGACGGTGTGTCCGACCATGAGCAACGCCTGAAACGGGACCATGACCTCGTAGTCCTCGACGAAATCTCCGACCAGCATCAGGATCTTCTTGCCCGCCATAAGAACCTCCCAGGAAGAAGAGCCGATCTTATGCGCTGCCGACCGACCGCCGGCTCGCGGCAGGAGCGCCGGGCAGCCCGTCGGGAACGAGCGGCAGGGCCCGCAGGCGCCGGCCCGTCGCCGCGAAGATCGCGCCGGCGACCGCGGGCGCGAGTCCGACCATCGGCGTCTCACCCGCGCCGGAGGAGGGCAGGTCCTTCCGGTCGAGGACGACGACGTCGATCTCCGGGACGTCGGGGAAGCGCGGGACCCGGTATTGCGAGAAATGCGGATTGCGGATCCGCCCCTTCTCGAACCGCACCGCCTCGAAGAGCGCGCCGCCGATCCCCTGCACGAGCGCCCCCTCGATCTGGTTCCGCAGCCCGTCCGGGTTGATTACGGCGCCGCACTCGAACGCCGTGACGACCCGGCGGATGCGAACCCCCCGGGCTCCGGCCGCGGCCTCGACCTCCGCGCACGTCGCGACGTAGCCTCCCTTTTCGACCCCGCCCGCGATCCCGTGCCCGCGCCCGGTCGCGGCGGCCGGTTTTCCCCACCCGAAGCGCGACGCCGCGGCTTCGAAGACGGCGGAGAGGCGCGGGTCGGCGAGATTCTTCAGGCGGAACTGCAGCGGGTCCATCGAGAGCTCGTGGGCGAGCTCGTCCATGTGGCTTTCGCGGGCGAAGTGGTTCGCCACCGCCGCGAGCCCGCGGTAGGACCCCTGCCGGAGCGGGGAACGCACGGGGTGGAACTCGATCTTCTGGTTCGCGATGTCGTAAGGCGTCCGGATCGCCGCCGGCCCGGAGTTGTAGTTGTGGAACTCCCACGCGACAATCGCGCCGTCGCGCCGCGCGCCGCTCACCACGTCGATCACTCCCGCGGGCCGGAAATAGGCCCACGTGAACTCCTCTTCGCGCGTCCAGACGAGCTTGACCGGCCGTCCCGCGGCCTTCGCCAGCCGCGCCGCCTCGACCGCCGCGTCCGGCGTGTGCTTGCCGCCGTAGGCGGAGCCCGTGTCCGGGACGATGACCCGCACTTTCTCGGAAGGAAGGTGGAACGTCTCCGCCAGACGGTCGCGAACGTCGAACGGACGCTGCGTTCCCGTCCAGACCGTGAGCCGACCGTCGTTCCACTCCGCGACGGCGGCGCGGGGCTCGAGAGGCGCATGGGCGATGTACTCGAGGGTGTAGGTCCGTTCGAGGCGGACGTCGGCGGACGCCAATCCCCTCTCGACGGACCCCACCGCCTGTTCCCCTCCGCGATCGCCCCCGGTGACGTTCTTCTTCAGCTCGTCGAAGAGGTTCGCGTTCGACACGGTGGAAGCGCGCTGGTTCCACTTCGCCTCGAGCGCATCGAGCGCGCGCTCGGAAGTCGACAGGTCGGCGGCGACCACCCCCACGAAATCGCCGTCGCGCACGACGCGAACTCCGCCAATCCCCTCCGCACGCTTCGAATCGAGGGAGACGAGCGTGGCTTCGAGCGACGGGGGACGGAGGACCTTGCCGTGCATCATCCCGGATCGGACGAGGTCGGAGGTGTACTCGTGCCGGCCGGTGACGAAGTCGCGACCGTCGACCTTTCGCACCGTGGTCCCCGCGACCTTCCAGTCCTTCGCGGCGATCAGGGCGGGGTCTTCGCCGACGACCTTCACGAGCTTCTGTCCGCGCGTGAGCTCGCCGTACGCGAGAGTCCGGCGCGACGCCGGGTCGGTGATTCGACCGCTCTCC
>DASUAD010000040.1:0-4048 GCA_035763965.1 Thermoanaerobaculia bacterium
CCAGCGAGCAGACGCTTCGGTACGGGATCCAGATCGCCGACGCGCTGGACAAGGCGCACCGGCAGGGGATCGTGCACCGGGACCTGAAGCCGGGCAACGTGATGCTGACGAAGACGGGGGTCAAGCTCCTGGACTTCGGCCTCGCGAAGACATTTGAGCGGTCGCTCGACGCGACCGGAAGAGAGCAAACGGCCGCAGCGCAACATCCCATGGCGGGACGCAACCTGTCGGCTCTTCCCACTGCGTTGACCCAGGAAGGCACGATCCTGGGGACCTTCCAGTACATGGCGCCGGAGCAGCTGGAGGGGACGGAGGCCGACGCGAGGACGGACATCTTCGCCTTCGGGTGCGTGCTGTACGAGATGGCGACGGGGAAGAAAGCGTTCTCGGGCGCGACGCAGGCGTCGTTGATCTCGTCGATTCTTCGGGACGACCCGAAGCCGATTTCGCAAGTCCAGCCGATGTCGCCGCCCGCGCTGGACCGGATCGTCAATACGTGTCTTGCCAAGGATCCGGAGGAACGGTGGCAGAGCGCCGCGGACGTCAAGCGGGAAATCCGCTGGATTTCCGAAGGGCCCTTCGCGACGGTCACGGCGCCCGCGCCCTTACGCCGGACTCGGAGCTGGCTGCCCTGGGCCGTGGCCGGACTCGTCACCGTTGGATCGGTCGCTCTCGTCATCTCGACGCGTCGGGGAGCGCCTGCGTCAGCCTCCCAGCGCATACTCCTGTCGATCGTCCCGCCTGAGCGCACGTTGCTCACGGATTCCTTCGAGATTTCGCCCGATGGCCGGAAGGTCGTCTTCGGCGGAATCGCGGGCGGCAAGTGGATGCTGCGCGTCCGGGACCTGGACTCCGACGAGGTCCGCGCGCTGCCCGGCACCGAAACTGCCGAGAGTCCCTTCTGGTCTCCCGACGGGCGGTTCCTGGTCTTCTTCTCGCGTGCGAAGCTTCGAAGAATCGAGCTGTCGACCGGGTCCATCGAGGTCCTCTGCGATGCCGAGCTCGGCCGCGGGGGAAGCTGGGGATCCCAGGGCGACATCCTGTTCACGCCGAAGTCGATCGGGCCCATCTATCGCATCGCTGCGTCGGGGGGCCAACCGGGGCCCGTGACGCGCCTCGAACCCGGAGAGGTCATGCATCGGTGGCCGTTCCTGCTTCCCGATGGACGCCGATTCCTCATGTTCGTGAAGACGGACAAGCCCGAGTCGACCGGGATCTACCTCGCGTCCCTCGGCGTGCCCGGCCACAAGCTGCTCGTCAAGAACGGGGCCGCTGGACAGTTCCTCGCGCCGGACATTCTCCTGTTCGTCCGGGGCGAGGCGCTGCTGGCGCAGCGCTTCGATCCGGATCGCGGAGAAGTGCTCGGCGATCCGGAAGCCGTAACCCGGCCCGTCATGAGAGCGGACGTCGCGTTCTATCGCGACCTCTTCTCGATGTCTCGGGATGGGATCGTCGTCTTCCGCCCGGGAAGCGCCAGCCGCCGCCTCCTCTGGGTGGACCGGCGGGGAACCGTGCTGAAGGCCGTGGGGCCGACCGGCGCGATCATGAACGTCAGCCTTTCCGCGGACAATCGCACGGGCGCTTTCACCCTCCGGCAGGTCGAGACCGGTCTGACGAGCATCTGGACGCTCGACCTCGCGAGAGACGCCGCCACACCCTTCGTGGACTCTGGCTGGATGCCCGTTTTCACTGCCGACGGCGGCAGTATTCTGTACCGCTCCGAGGGCGCCCGGTTCGAGCTTCGCCGTAGGTCTCTCAAGGATCAACGAGAGGAGACGATCGTCGCCGACAACTTCGCGACCCCGTGGGGCGTCTCGGCCGACGGGCGCTACGTTCTTTACAACCGGACCAAAGCCCACACGGATATCGGAGTCGCGTCCCTGAACGGCGACGCCAAGCCGCAACTCCTCCTGACGTCCGAGTATGAGGAACGGGGTCCGTCGTTCTCGCCGGATGGGCACTGGTTCACGTACAGCTCCTCGGAGCCGGGGCAGCACGAGGTCTTCGTGCGTCGCTTTCCGATGACCGACGAGAAGTGGGCGGTCTCCAACGGGGGCGGGGTCCAACCTCTGTGGAGTGATGATGGAAAGGAAGTTTTCTACGCGGCGCTCGATGGACGGCTCATGGCGGTCCCGGTTTCCGCCGAGGCCACGTTTTCTTCGGGCACGCCACAGCCGCTCTTCCGGACTTCTCTGAGACTCAACAACCCGTCCCGGCAGTTCACCGTTTCGGCAGACGGGCAGCGCTTCCTCATGGTCGTGCCGGACCAGGACGTCGACTCGGAGAATTTTCGAGTGATGTTGAACTGGCGCCGGCCGGGGCCCCAATGACTCTCTCGTCCGGCTCCCGTCTGGGCCCCTACGAGATCGTGTCGCCGCTGGGCGCCGGCGGGATGGGGGAGGTCTATAAGGCGCGGGACACGCGGCTCGATCGCACGGTCGCGGTCAAGGTGCTGGCTTCCCATCTCGTCTCTTCCGCGGACGTCCGCCAGCGGTTCGAGCGCGAGGCGAAGACGATCTCGCAGCTCTCCCACCCACACATCTGCGCGGTCCACGACGTTGGGCGCGAGGGCGAGACCGAGTATCTCGTCATGGAATACCTGGAGGGCGAGACTCTCGCGGAACGCCTCGCGCGCGGTCCGCTTCCGCTCGAGCAGACCCTGCGCTACGGGATGCAAATCGCCGACGCTTTGGACAAGGCGCACCGTCACGGGATCGTGCACCGGGATCTGAAGCCCGGCAACGTGATGATCACGAAGTCGGCCGTGAAGCTCCTCGACTTCGGGCTGGCGAAGGTGATTGCTCCGGCGAGTCTGGAGCCTTTCACAGAGCTTCCGACCCAGGAGGCTTTGACGCACGAGGGAGGGATCCTCGGGACGTTCCAATACATGGCCCCCGAGCAGGTGGAGGGCAGGGACGCAGACGCGCGCACCGACATCTTCGCCCTGGGCGTCGTGCTGTACGAGATGGCGACGGGGCGAAAGGCCTTTTCGGGAGCGACGCAGGCGTCCATGATCTCGTCGATCCTGCGCGGCGAGCCGAGCCCGATCTCACAGGTCGCGCCGGCCTCTCCGCCTCTTCTCGATCGCGTGGTCCAGACCTGCCTCGCCAAGGATCCCGACGACCGCTGGCAGAGCGCGGCCGACGTCAAGCGAGAGCTCCAGTGGATCGCCGAGGAACCCCGCGGGACGAGCGCGCCGGGCGTTACCGCCGCGGTCCCGGCCCGGCCGCGGAACCGCGAGCGCCTCGGGTGGCTGCTCCTCGCGCTGGTCCTCGCGGCGCTCGCCTCCTTCGGCCTGCTTCGCCGCGGTCCCGCCCCAGCACCGCCGCGCGCCGTGCGATTCTCGGTGCCAATCCCTCCGGGGTCGACGTTCTCGCCGGCGGAGGTCTCCCGCGGGGCGTCGATCTCGCCGGACGGGACCCGGGTCGCCATCGAAGCTTTCGCGAGGGGCAGGAGACGGCTCTTCGTTCGCCGGCTCGATTCGGAGCAGATGGCCGAGCTGGAGGGCTCGGACGACGCGACCTCGCACTTCTGGTCGCCCGACAGCCGCTTCATCGCGTTCTTCGCGAACGGGAAATTGAGAAAGATCCCGGCGACCGGAGGTCCCGCGGAGGACCTGTGCGAGGCGTCCTTCGAAATCGTGGGCACCTGGAACCGCGAAGGCACGATTCTCTTCGTGCAGTTCCAGCCGCAAGGGATCTACCGGGTTTCCGACAAAGGAGGAAAGCCTGAACCGGTTCGGTCGGCGGACCTCGCGAAATCCGAAACAATCGTCTCGTGGCCTCAGTTCCTGCCGGACGGCCGGCGGTTCCTCTACCTCGGGGGTATGACTCTGCCGCAGATGCCCGGGTCCCATCGCGAGCTTCGCATGGGCTCGCTCGATTCGAAGGAAGACATCTTGATCGCCCGGATGGAGTCGCGCGCGGAATTCGCGGCGCCCGGATACCTCGTGTACGCCCGCGACGGCGCCCTTTTCGCGCAGCGTTTCGACGAATCGAAAGCGCAACTCCGGGGCGACCCCCAGCGCCTGTCCGAGAGCGTCAACTAC
>DASUAD010000041.1:0-6890 GCA_035763965.1 Thermoanaerobaculia bacterium
TGTCGAAGGCCTCCGAGCGGGTCTTCTCGCAGAGCTCCGTGAAGAGGGTGATGTTGCCGCCGAACACGGTCTGGAGAGCCCCGCCCACGGTCCCGACGATCGATCGCGACCGCACGGTGATTCCCCGGACCACCCCGAGAGATCGCGTGACGCGGAACCCGTCCAGAGTGAAGGTTGTGGTGGTCATTGCCGTGTTCATGTCCGGATTATCCGCCGGCCCCGCGCATTTGCGCGAGCATTGCCCGATCGCCATCCTGCCGCTCCTGGAGCATCGCGAGGAGCTCTTGCTCGACTCTGACGAACTTCTCGAACGCCTCGATCGGCCGTCGCCCCGTCAACGCCTTTGGATCGTGCGGACCCATCGGAAGATCCCGATATCCCGCCATGCGGCGGGCAGTCGCCTGCAGTTCGGCGGCGGTCCTGCGAAGGTCGGCGGCGAGCTCGACGTACGCTTCCCGCTCTCTCTGCGCATTCTCGTCTCTCGAATCGAGCGCCTCGACGTGACGCTCGAGAACGTCCGCCATCGCGTCGATCGACTCGCCGACCTTCGCCGGCAGGGCGGAGTTCACTGCAAGACCCTTTCCGCACGTCGGCTGGTCTTCCATTACCTCCCCCTTTCGTTCAGGCCGGCTCGAAAGCCCGGCGGACCGACAGCGAGATGGGCAACCCGATCAGGAACATGTGGACGAGAAGGCCCGTGACGAGCACGGCCGGTGGAAACGACCTCGGGTATGGAAAAGCGGACAGCGGCACGACCACGAAGTTCATGACCACATAGATGACGACGCCGTAGACGATTCCCGAAAGAACGGGACGCCGGCGCAGCACCGGCAGATACCGACTGGCGACGGCGAAGACGGCGGCGGCCGAAATGGCGATGAAGAACTGCAGGAAGAGGCCCAGAGCTCCCGTGGCGAGACCTCCGTCGCGCGAGCTCCTCCCCATGATGCCGCTCGCGATCGATTGCAGGATGCGAAGAGGTGAAATGCCCGAACGAAGGCCGAAGAAGACGAACGCGTAAACGATGTCGAGGGCGCCGGCGACGAAACCCCCGACGAGCACCGCTTCGAGAAGTGAAGTGCGGCGTCGCACCGTTCGCGACGTCCCGTCACCCGTCACGACGGGCGGTCGCCCGCTCGCTGTCGAGCATCGCCATCTGCCCGGCATCGTAGCGGGTCCCCGCCGCGGCATCGGGCGGCACTGTCTCCTCGAGCCGGGCGAGGTCCTGTTTCGTCAGCGTCAGGTCGACGCCGCCGAGGGCCTCCGACAATCGGTCGCGCTTCCGGGCGCCGATCAGCGGGACGACGTCCTCTCCGCGGGAAAGGACCCACGCGATCGCGACCTGCGCGACCGACGCGCCTTTCGCTTTCGCCACCGAACGCAGTGCTTCGACGAGCGCCAGGTTGCGGGCGAGATTCTCCCCGGCGAACCGCGGCAGGAAGTTGCGGATGTCGCCTTTCGCGACTTCGCGTTCTTTCGACCAGTGTCCGCTCAAGAGGCCCCGGGACAGGACCCCGTACGCGGTGATCCCGACGCCGAGCGACCGGGCCGTCGGGAGGATCTCCGGCTCGATGCCTCGCGAGATCAGGGAGTACTCGATCTGCAGGTCGGAGATCGGATGGACCGCGTGCGCCTTGCGCAACGTTTCGGCGCCGACCTCCGAGAGTCCGACGTATCGGACGTATCCCGCCCTCACCATCTCGGCGATCGCGCCGACCGTCTCTTCGATCGGGACGGCAGGATTGAAGCGGCCGGGACGGTAGATGTCGATGGAGTCGGTCCCGAGGCGCCGCAGGGTGTAGGCGAGGAAGGTCTTGACCACGGCGGGACGCCCTTCGACTCCGAGCCACGCTCCACCCGGATCGCGAAGGGCTCCGAACTTCACGGAGAGGACCACGCGCTCACGGGCGCGGCCGCGAAGGGCTTCCCGGATGAGAAGCTCGTTGTGGCCCATCCCGTAATAGTCGCCGGTGTCGAGGAGAGTGATTCCGGAATCGAGTGCAGCGTGGATGGTGGCGATGCTCTCCGCGTCGTCCGCCGGGCCGTAGAGATCGGACATACCCATGCAGCCGAGGCCCAGGGCGGAAACGCGCGGGCCGTGGGATCCCAGAGACCGGGTGATCATGCCGCCTCCTCCGCGAACGTCGCCACCACCGGCGCGTGGTCGCTCGTGCCGAATTGAGCCAGGACCTCGCAGGAACTCGCGCGAGCCGCCAGTGGTTCGCTCGCGAGAACGTAGTCCAGGCGCCACCCGATGTTGCGCTGCCGGAGGTTTCGCCACGGCGCCCACCACGTGAAGAGCTGGTCGTTGTCGGGATCGAGAGCCCGGCCGACGTCCACCAGGCCGTGGGACAGGATCCGCTCGATGAGCGCCCGCTCCTCGGGGAGCTGACCGATCAGATTCGGCTTTCGCTCCTTCGGGTGCACGTCCATCTCGGTGCGCGCGACGTTCATGTCGCCGCACAGAACGAGCTGCCGCCCCTCCGAGTGCGCTTGCACGACCCATTCGTCCATCGCCTCGAGGAAACGCATCTTCGCCGGGAAGTCCTTGCCGCCGTTCGGCACGTAGATCGACGCGACGATCAGGTTGCCGACTTCGGCTGCGACGATGCGGTTCTCGTGATCGAACGGCGGGTGGCCGAACTTCGGCTCATCGGAGAAGGCCCCGCGCCGCACGTGCAGGCCGACGCCCGAGTACGCACGCTCGCCGTGCCAGTAGCACCACCAGCCCGGCATGTCGCAGAGCTCCGCCGGCACCTGCGCGGTCGCGGCCTTGATCTCCTGCAGGCAGACGACGTCGGGCCGGTCGCGTTCGACCCACTCGAGGAACTGCGCCTGCCGCGCGCGGATTCCGTTGACGTTCCAGGTGGCGATCTTCATCGCGTTTCGGCGAGTCGGTCGCCCCTCACCCCGGCCCTCTCCCGGAGGAAGAGGGAGTACCGGTCTCCCACCACTTCAGCACGCGCAGCGCGCGCAGAGTATTCCAGCGGCTCGGAGCGCCGAGCCGCTCCATCTCGAACCACGTCTTCCCGCGATAGCGGTGCTGGAGCGGCCAGCGCCCGTCCTGGCGCCGCGCCGAACGAACGATGTCGATCGCTTCACTCAGGCGCTCGTCCCGCGGCGCCTCGACTGACTGGAAGTGGTCGAGAGCGCGCAAGACGTCGTAGTGCCAGCGCGGGGGGAACGCGAATCGAACGAACACGGGCTTGATGACGTCGCCGGTGGTGTGAGAGCGGAAGAGTCGGTGCGCCAGGAGGAACTCACGGCCGCGGCGCTGCGCTGTTCGAAGGGCGCGTGCATTCCCGCGCCCGAGCAACTCGTCGGATCGCAACCCCTCGAGCACGCTGATCGTCGTGTGCATGGACGAGTGCGTGGCACCGAAGCGGCGCTGGCAGTTCCAGCCGCCGTCGGGCATCTGCCGCTCGAGGACGTGGGCGGCGAGCTTCTCGCGGCGTTCGTCCTCGTGCTCGAAATACGAGAGGATCGACAGCACCATCCCCGTGATACAGGTTTCGCTCGAACCGCCCCAGCCGTAGTTGACGCCCCCGTCCTTCTGAAGCCCGCCGTCGAGGAGGAGCTTGCACGCCTTGCGCGCCTGGCGATTGCCCTGCGGAAGGCCGAGGTCGCGCAGCAGCAACAGTGTGTAGGTCGTGGAGATCCACTTCGGGCTGTACAGCCCGCCGTCCGACGACTTGCCGCCGGCCCACCGGCCGTCCGCGTCCTGTTTCGCGAGAAGGCGGGCCGCCCAGCCCTCGCGCGTCATCCTGCGGCGCTCCCGCTCGACCTCGCGCTCGCCTGCGCCCGCAAGATCCCGGAGAGCCTGCCACCGGACGGCGGGGTCGCCGTCCAGGAGCCAGCGGATCGCTACGGCTTCTGCGGCGTCGGGGTCGCGGGGCTGCCGATGTCGAGAACGATCTTCCACTTGCCGTCCGGCTGTTTGCGCCAGATCGAGACGTAGGTGCCGATCGCTCTGGCCGGATTGCCCGACGAGTCCTTGCCGAGCCGCTCGTACTCGCCGATCGAGTACCCGAGGTCCGCGGAGGACGACACGTAGACCTCCTTCGGGTGCCACTTCAGAAACAGGTTCCTGTCCGTGAAGAACGGCAGCCACGCCTTCGACACGGCGTCCTTGCCGCGCGAGACGTCCTTCCCGAAGAAGACGGCATCGTCGTCCACCATCGAGACGAAGGTCTGAAGGCTACGGTCTGCCACGGCCTTCGCGAGCTCGAGATCCGCGATCCGGATCGCGCGTTTCGCCGCCTCGACGTCCACCGTCACGTCGTGAGCGTACACGACCGTCGAGCCGACGGCAGCGAGCAAGGCGGCCCCGAGCAGCCCTCGGAACGTCCTGTTCACTTCTCGTCCTCCCCTTCCTTCCGGAGCTTCAGCGCGACGGAGTTCATGCAGTATCGCTGACCCGTCGGCTGCGGCCCGTCGTCGAACACGTGACCGAGGTGCCCGCCGCACCTGTTGCAGAGGACCTCGGTCCGCTCCATGAAGTGGCTGTTGTCTGCTTCCGTCGCGACGCTTTCTTCCGACAGGGGCCGGTAGAAGCTCGGCCAGCCGCTGCCCGAGTCGTACTTCGTTTCCGAGCTGAAGAGCGGGTTGCCGCACGAGGCGCAGACGTACGTGCCCGCGTCCTTCGTGTGCTCGTACTCGCCGGAGAACGGGCGCTCCGTTCCTTTCTCGCGCATGACGCGGTACTGCTCGGGGGTGAGCTCGCGCCGCCACTCCTCGTCGGACTTTCTGACCTTTTCCATGGACGCCTCCGTCGGGGGCGCGATTCTACCGACTGGACCGGATGGGCTGGACCACGACGGGGCGGAACGAGTCGTTGCCGGGTCCGAAATTCGCCGCCAGGTAGCGGATCAGCTCTTCCTTCCGGTCGGCGCGGACTTCCGCTCCCCAGCCGATCATCTTGGTGACCGTCGCCGTCCACTGCTTCTCGGTCAGCTTCTGCTGGCGCGCGACGTCGCTCGAGTGGCAGTTCAGGCAGGCCTGGTCGGCGACCTCTTTTCCGACGCCGGGAGGAAACGGTACGAGCACGGTTCCCAGCCTCGGCAGCTCCGCCGCCGGAGCGGCGAACGCCAGCCCGAACGCGAGCAGGACCGCACCCCTCCCGCGGCTCACGCGGTCACCTCCACGTCCACCGAGTGCCAGCCGTTCCAGAGATAGCCGCTCTGGTTCCACACCGCCTCACGCGGTTGGACGCTGCCGCGGCTGTCGGTGGCTCGCGCGTGGAGGGTCGCCCTGCCGGAGCTCTTCGCCGTCCATCGGAACGACCAGAGCCGCCACGCGTAGGGGTCGTGCTCGCGCCCGAGCGTCGCCGGACGCCAGGTCGCGCCGCCGTCGTCGGTCAGTTCGACCCGGGCAACGTCCGGCGCACCCGAGAACGCGAAGCCGCGGACAGTCACGGGCGAACCGGCTCTCGCGCGTCGCGGCGCATCGCTGATCGTCGACTTGACGAAGAGATCCGTCACCGGATGCATCTCTTCGGCTTTGAATGCGGTTCCCGGCTCGCCCGGATTGTTCGGGTAGCGGTAGCCCACGTCCATGTAGAAGCCCTTCTGCGGGTCCGCCTGCGGAGAGAGCCTCGAGAGCCACTTCATCCAGTGGTCGCCGGCCCATCCGGGAACGACGAGCCGCGCGGGCGCGCCATGGAGCGGCGGCAGAGGTTCGCCGTTCATCTCGTACGCGACGATCCCGTCCTCGAGCGCCTTTTCGAGCTCGAGGCTCCTGTGGAAAGGGGGCGTCTTGCCGGGAGGATCGTCCGCTCCGGCGGTATGGAGGTGCTTTGCACCGGCCTTCAGACCCGCCTTCGCGAGGAGGTCCCGGACGCGAACTCCCGTCCAGCGGGCGTTTCCAACGGCGCCGTACCTCCACTGCACCCCGGGGATCGGCGGCTCGAATAAGGCGCGTCCGTTTCCGGCGCACTGGAGCACACAGGTCGCGGTCGCGCGCGGGAGCCGCTTCAGTTCGGCGAGCGAGAGTGAGAGCGGCCGCTCGACCTCGCCGTCGACGACGAGCCTCCAGGTGCGCGGGTCGGGGGCGTTCGCGTTCCAGTGGTGTCGAACGAAGAAGACGTCGTTTGGAGTGAGGTAAGTGGTGAGCAGGTCGAGCGGCGTCTCCGCATCCGGGGCGTAGGCATTCATCTGGAGGAGTCGCCGCTCCGGCGCCGGTCGGCCGAATGCCGCGGACGCGACCGCCGCAGCCCCCACGGAGAGAAGCGCCCGCCGCGTCAAGGGGGTCCGGCCTCCATCGACCGTTCTGTCGTTCAATGGACCCTCTTCGCGGAGTCTATCGTCGCGAGGAACTCGCGAACGGCGTCGACGGCCGCGGCGAGGTTCTGCGCCTCCGTCCGCCCGGACGCCGCCCGCGGCTTGAACGAGTGGTCTCCGTCTTCGATCCACTCGATCCGGATCGACTTCGACAGCCGGTAGCCGTCGACGTCCTCGGGAGTTCCGAACGCGTCCCGGGTTCCCTGAACGATGAGCGCCGGCGTTGCGAGCGTCTCGAGGTGCTTCGTGCGGAGCTTGTCGGGCCGGCCCGGCGGGTGAAACGGGTAACCGAGACAGACGAGCCCGCGAGCTTCGACCTCGTCGGCGACCAGGCTAGCGATGCGGCCGCCCATCGACTTGCCGCCGATGACGAGCCGGGCGCCGCCGCCCAGCCGCTCGACGACCTCGATCCATGATTTCCGGAGAACCGGCTCCCGATCCGGAGCCCCCGTTCGGCGCCCCGTCTCGCGGCGCGCGCGCATGTACGGAAACTCGAAGCGAACGACCCGGACGTCGCCGCCCGACGCGAGACCGCGCGCGACCGAGTTCATGAAAGGCGTGTTCATGGGCGCGCCCGCGCCGTGGGCGAGAACGACGGTCTTCGCGGCGCCC
>DASUAD010000042.1:0-4466 GCA_035763965.1 Thermoanaerobaculia bacterium
CGAGCGCGAAGTCGGCCCGGCCGGCGATCTCCCGAAGCCGGTCGGCGAGCCGCGGCAGGCTCTCGGCGTTGAAGTAGACGGGAACGACGACCGAGATCCGCTCGCCGCTCACGCGAAGAACTCCCGCACCCCGGAGGCGACGGCTTCGACCTGCTCGTCGGTCAGAGTCGGATGAACCGGAAGCGAGAGGAGGGTCTCGCTCGCCCGTTCCGAGACGGGGAAGTCGCCGCGGCGATACCCGAGAAACGCGTACGCGGGCTGGAGGTGGAGCGGCACCGGGTAGTGGATCGCGGTTTCGATGCCTCGCCCGGCGAGATGGAGCCCGAGGGCGTCGCGATCGGCGGTGCGCACGGGGTAGAGGTGCGGCGCGCGGACCGCGCCGGGCCGATCGGCGAGGAGCGTCAGCGGGAGGTCGCGGAACCGGAGGTCGTATCGCCGGGCGATCTCCCGCCGCCGTTCGTTGTCCGCTTCGAGGAACGGCAGCTTGGCGCGCAGGATCGCGGCCTGCAGCTCGTCCATGCGCGAGTTGCGTCCCTCGACTTCCGAAAAGTGCCGGCGGGTCCAGCCGTACTGGCGCAGCATCCGGATGCGCTCCGCGATCGCGTCGTCGGAGGTCGCGACCGCGCCGGCGTCGCCATACGCTCCGAGGTTCTTCGTCGGGTAGAACGAGAAAGCGGCCACCGCCCCGAACGATCCGGTGCGCTGACCGCCGGAGGACGTGCCGAGACTCTGGGCGCAGTCCTCCACGAGCACGGCGCCGCGTTCGCGCGCGAGAGTGGAAAGCCCCTCGATGTCCGCCGGACCTCCGTAGAGGTGCACGGCGAGGAAGAATCGGACGCGCGGCGTCAAGGCGCGCTCGGCTCCGGTGCGCGACAGCGTGAGCGTGGCCGGATCGACGTCGGCCAGCCGCGGCCGGGCTCCGGCGAGCCGGACCCCCGCGATCACCGGGACGCAGACGTTCGCCGGGAGGAGGACCTCGTCGTCCGGACCCGCCCCGGCCGCGGCGAGAGCGAGCGCGATCGCGTCGGTTCCGCTCGCGCACGCCACGGCGTGCGGGACGCCGAGGTACGCCGCGAACTCCCGTTCGAAAGACTCGACTTCTTCGCCGAGAAGGAAACGGCCGCGGGAAAGGACGCGCGCGATCGCCGCGTCGATCGGCTCGCGACGCGCGCGGTAGTCGGCGTCGAGCGATCCGAACGGAACGCGCACGGTCGACGGCGCGGCCGTCCCGCTCAAGGGAGAGACGTCTCCACCACGCCGCCCTCGGGCCGCACCTCGTAGCGGCGGCCGCAGGCACATTCCGCGTTCCGCTCCACGACCCGCAGGCTCTCCCCGCACCGGCAGACGTGCCCGTGGAGCCGCGCCGGGCTCCCGTACACGAGCGCGAAGTCGGGAACGTCGCGGGTGACGAGCGATCCCGCCCCCACCATCGCCCACCGTCCGACGGTCACCCCCGGCAGCAGGATGACGCCGGCACCGAGACTGGCCCCGGTCCGCACGTACGTCTTGGGATGCGGGTTGCGCGGGTGGCGGCTTCGGGGCCGCGGGTCGTTCGAAAACGAGACGTCGGGACCGACGAAAACGTCGTCCTCGAGAACCACGCCGTCGTAGAGCGAGACGCCGCACTTGACGGTCACCCGGTCGCCGATCACCACTTCGTTCTCGATGAAGCAACGGTCGCAGATGTTGCAGTCGCGGCCGATCGTCGCGCCTTCGAGGACGTTCACGTAAGCCCAGATGCGCGTCCCCTCGCCAATGCGGGGGGATGCCACGAGCGCGGTCGGATGGATCGAAGGCATGCGGTTACTGTCGAAGAGCTTAACCGACGGGAGACGGGAGACGGTAGACGGGAGACGGAGAGACGGCGGAGCGACCGAACCTCAGAAGTAATCCGCTCGTCTTCGCCGGTAGAACTCGACGGTCCGCGCGAGTCCCTCCCGCAAGTCGATCTTCGGCTCCCAGCCGGTCAGTCTGCGGATCTTCGAGATGTCGGAGACGAAGTCGCCCGGCTCCTGAGCCTTCCGCTCGGGGGTGAACTCCGTGAACACGATGTCGGTCCCCGGAACGAGCTCGCTCAGGATTTCGGCGACCTCGAGGAACGTCGAGGACCGGTCGTTCCCGACGTTGATGATCTCTCCGACCGCCGCCGGCTCGACGGCAGCCGCGATGAGCGCCTCCACGCAGTCGTCCACGTAAAGGAAGTCGCGAAGGATCCGGCCGGTCCCGAAGATCGGAATCGGTTTTCCGTCGAGGGCGAGCCGAACGAACCAGTTCACGACGCCAAAGTGCGAGTGCTTCATCTGGGACCGCGGTCCGTAGACGTTCGTCAGGCGGAGCGGCACGGTTCGCACGCCGTGGATTCGCGTGTAGGTCCGGCAGATCATCTCGGCCGAAAGCTGCGAGATCTCGTAGATCCCGCGGGGATCCGTCGGTGCGTCCTCCGAGACCGGCAGCCGGACTGCCGGGCCGTACTGCCCGCGGGTTCCGGAACGGACGACGAGCGCGCCGGGATTGTGCTTGCGGCAGGCCTCGAGGACCGCGGCCGTCCCCTTGATGTTGATATCGATGTCCGGGTACGGGTTCGCGAGCGACAGGACGTGCGACACCTGCGCCGCGAGGTGGAAGACGACGTCGCGCCCTTCGACGAGCCGCGCCATCTCCGCCTCGTCGCGGACGTCGGAGAGATCGATCTCCAGCGCCGACCGCACCTCGCGCACGTTCTCGAGGTTGCCGCCGTAGCCTTCGAGGAGAGCGTCGCACACCCCGACGTGCGCCCCCTCCTGCACGAGACGGATCGCGAGGTTCGAGCCGATGAATCCCAGACCGCCGGTGATCAGGACGTTTTTCCCGGAGAGGGATCGCATGCTCGCCGTCACGATAGCATCGCGATCGGACCAATCATTCGGATGCAAGAAAGAGCAGCGGCGGACAGCCGCCCGACCGCGCGAAGATCTCCCCGCCGGATCCTGGTCGCCGTCGGCACCCGCCCGGAGGCCGTGAAGCTCGCGCCAGTCATCCTCCGGTTGCGGCGGGAACCGGAGCGGTTCCAGACCTTCGTCTGCGCGACCGCGCAGCATCGCGAGATGCTCGATCAGGTCCTCGGTCTCTTCGACATCACTCCGGACGTCGACCTCGACCTCATGCGTCCCGACCAGTCCCCGAACGAGCTCGCGGCGCGCGTCTTCGCGGCGTTCGACCGGGTGCTCACGGATCGGCCCGTCGACTGGCTCCTCGTCCAGGGGGATACGACGACCGCCATGTGCGCGGCGGTTGCCGCGTTCCACCGGCGCGTCCCCGTCGGGCACGTCGAGGCAGGGCTGCGAACGGGCGACCTCATGCAGCCGTTCCCGGAGGAAATGAACCGACGGGTGGTGGATCTCGTCGCCGACGCATACTTCGTTCCGACCGCGCGGGCCGCCGCGGCTCTGCGCGCGGAACACGTTCCCGAGGACCGGATCCACAGGACCGGCAACACGGTCGTCGACGCGCTGCTTCAGATCGCGGAGATTCAGGGCGAAGCGGCCGTCGAGGACCTCGTGCTCGTCACGGCGCACCGCAGGGAGAGCTTCGGCGCGCCCCTCGCCTCGATCGTCGCGGCGGTGGGGAGACTCGCGCGGAGATTCCACGGATTCCGCTTCGTTCACGTCGTCCATCCGAACCCGAACGTCCGGGCCGCGATGTCCGGTTATCGGGGTCTTTCGAACGTGGAGCTCGTCGAGCCGCTCGACTACCGGACTCTCGTGTCGCTGATGCGCAGGTGCCGGCTCATCCTCACCGACTCCGGAGGGATCCAGGAGGAAGCGCCGACGTTCGGAAAGCCGGTTCTCGTTCTGCGCCGCAAGACCGAGCGGCCGGAGGGGATCGAGGCCGGACTCGCGCGGCTCGTCGGCACGGACGAGGATCGGATCGTGGAGGAGGCGACGCGGGTGCTCGAGGGAAAGTCGGACCTCGCGCGCGGCGACCGGTTCATGAACCCTTACGGCGACGGACGCGCGTCGGACCGGATCGCCGCGGCGCTCGACGGCACTCCGTACGAGCCCTTCGAGCCGGTCTCGTCCGGCAGGGCCGTTGGTCAACCGGATTAGCCCGACCGTGCGCCGCCTCGTCCGGGGGCTGCTCCCGGGGCCGATCCGGCGGACTTATCACCGGTATGCCCTGCGTCGCGACTTCGGCATCGAACCCTCGACGGGCCGGCGCCCGCCGTCGCGCCTCGACCCGGCGCTTCCACGCGGCATGAATTTCGTGGGCTGGTTCGATTCGCCGACGGGGATCGGTCAGTCGCTCCGGTCGCTCGCGCGGGCGGCGGAGGCAGCCGGGGTTCCGGTCGCGAGGATCGAGGCGGGATTGCTCGACTCCGCTGGCCCTTCCGCCGCGCCGTTTTCGTCGAACCTCTTTCACGTAAACGCAGACGGCGCGGCCTCGGTGGTCGAGCTCTGCGGCCCGGACGTCCACCGCGGCCGCGCGAA
>DASUAD010000043.1:0-5274 GCA_035763965.1 Thermoanaerobaculia bacterium
CAAGGATGGACGGGTTCCGCTCTCTTCCGAAGACGAATCCCTTCTGACCGCCGTCATGGCGCAGGCGGGCCTCGCGTACGAGAACGCACGGCTCTACGGCGCCCTCGCCGACCGGCTCGAGGAGATCCGCACGCTGCAGAAGTACCAGGAGAGCGTCATCCGCTCGTCTTCTTCGGGAATCGTCGTTCTCGACGGCGCCGACCACGTGCATTCGGCCAACCCCGCCTTCGCGCAGCTCGTCGGAAGGGAGGAAGCGGACCTCGTCGGGCTGCCCTTCTCCGACGTGCTTCCCGGAGTCGAGCCGGGCGCGGCTCCGAAAGGGGCCGAGGAGAACACCCTCGAAGCGCGGTTCTCGGCCGGGGACGGCGTGGAGCGGGACCTCCGGATCTCGGTTTCGCTTCTCCAGGGAGAGCCGGACCGCAAGGTCGTTCTCGTCGACGACGTGACCGACCGTTTGAAGATGGAGCGGGCCGTGGCGGAACGCGAGCGGCTCGCCTCGCTCGGTGTCCTCGCCGCCGGCGTCGCGCACGAGGTCAACACGCCGATCGCCGGGCTTTCCTCTTACGCGCAGCTGCTGCTCGCCGAGACGTCTCCCGGCGATCCGCGCTACACCATCCTGAAGAAGATGGAGCGGCAGACGTTCCGTGCGGCGCACCTCGTGAACAATCTTCTCGAGTTCGCCCGACCGCGCGCCCGCGCGGCTTTGCGCACCGATCTGAACGTGGTTCTGGCGAACGCTGCCGAGTCCGTCGAGACGTCCTTCGGGTCGCGCCGGCTGACGATCTCGCATGCCCCCGCCGGTCCCGTCGAGGTGCTGGCGGATCCCCGCGAGCTCGAACAGGTGTTCGTCAACCTGCTCACCAACGCCCGCGACGCATCCCCGGAGGACGGCGTGATTACCTGCGAATTGAGCCAGCAGAACGGCAACGCCCGGGTGGCGATCTCCGACCGCGGCGCCGGCGTACCGGCGGAGGCGGGCGAGAAGCTCTTCCAGCCGTTCTTCACGACCAAGAAGTCGGGCGGCACGGGCCTCGGTCTCGCGATCTCGCGCGACATCGTCCGCAGATACGGCGGCGAGATGGGCCTTGCCCCGCGCGAAGGCGGCGGGACGGTCGCGTGGGTCACGCTGCCGCTCGCTTCGGCCGCCTCGCGCTCGGGAGAGAAACCGTCGTGACGCGCGGCCTTCGCATCCTCGTCGTCGACGACGAAGAGGTGATCCGCGACGTCCTCGCGACGCTCCTCGAGAAGGAGGGGTACGAGGTCGCCGTCGCATCCACCGCCGGCGAGGCGCTCGCTCTCTTCGAGGCCGAGCCGTCCGACGTCGTGCTCCTCGACCTGATGCTGCCCGACCGGCCGGGGCTCGATGTCCTGCGCGAGATCCGGAAGATCGATCCGGACGCCGTCGTCGTCATCGTGACGGCGTACTCGTCGATCGAGGGGGCGATCGGGGCGATGCGGGACGGCGCTTTCCACTACATCCCGAAGCCGTTCCAGAACCAGGAAGTCCTGCTGACGGTCCGCAAAGGCGCCGAGGCGAGGCGGCTGACGGAGGAAAACCGCCGCCTGAAAGAGGAGCTTTCCAAGCGCTACGGGCTCGGCCGCATCGTGGGCAAGTCCGAGGCGATGCGGAAGGTCTTCGATCTCGTGCGCCTGGCCGGTCCTTCGAAGTCGACGATCCTCGTCGAGGGCGAGAGCGGCACCGGCAAGGAGCTCGTCGCCCGCGCGATTCACACGCACTCCCCGCGCGCCGGCGCCCCCTTCGTGACGGTGAACTCCGGATCGATGCCTCCGGACCTCCTCGAGTCGAACCTCTTCGGGCACGTCCGCGGCGCGTTCACCGGGGCCGTGGCCAACAAGAAGGGGCTGTTCGAGGTGGCGGAGGGAGGGTCGATCTTCCTCGACGAGATCGGAACGGTCGGTCTCGAGACGCAGGCGAAGCTCCTCCGGGTGATCCAGGAGAAGGAGTTCATGCGCCTCGGGAGCGTCGAGACCCAGAAGGCGGACGTGCGCATCATCGCGGCGACGAACGTCGATCTGAAAAAGCTCGTCATCGAGGGTCGCTTCCGCGAGGACTTGTACTACCGCCTCTGCGTGATCACGATCCCGATCCCGCCCTTGCGCGAGCGCCGCGAGGACATCCCGCTTCTCGCCGACCATTTCGTGCGGCTCTACGCGTCGGAGAACGACAAGCCGATTTCGGGCCTCGAGCCCGAGGCGATGAAGGCCCTCCTCGATTACGACTGGCCGGGCAACGTCCGCGAGCTCGAGAACGCGATCGAACGGGCCGTGGTTCTCTGCTCGGCCGGCTCGATCGGCCTCGACCTCCTCCCGGAGACGGTCCTGCAGCCGGGACGCGGCGAAGTCATGGTGCGGCTGCCGGAAAACGGGTCCACTTACCGGGATCTGATCGAGGATTACGAGCGGCGGTTGATCCGCACGGCGTTGCGGCGGACGGGGGGCGTCCAGAAGCGCGCCGCCGAGCTGCTCAAGCTGAAGCCGACGACTCTCCACGAGATCATCAAGCGGCTCGAGATCCGCGACTCGTAAGGCGGAAACCGGAAACGCGAGCGGACATCGATTCTTTCCGTTTCCCGTTTTCCGTTTCCCGGCTCATAGAATCCCGTCCCCGAAGGAGAAAACTTGAGAAAGGGCGTTCCGGCTCTCCTCGCTGCGCTGTGCCTCGTCTCCCGGGCGATGGCCGACGATCCGCTCTTTTCCGCGCGCGGTCTTGCGTCGAGGTACGAGCCGGCCCAGATGGACCCGCGGGTGCCGACCCCCGAAAAGGTTCTCGGTTTCCGGATCGGGGACCGGTTCGCGACCCACGCCGAGGTGGCCATTTACGCCCGGGCGGTGGCGAAGGCGGTGCCCGAGCGCGTCCGCGTGGAGACGTACGGGCGGACCCCGGAGGGGCGGGAGCTGATCGCGGTCGTCGTCACGTCACCGGAGAACCACGCCCGAATGGAGGACCTCGCCGCGAAGATCCGCGCTCTCTACACGCCGGCTTCGGGAAAGGCGATGACGCCGCCGTCCGGCCTGCCGATCTTCGTCTGGTTTTCGTACGGAGTGCACGGGGATGAAGCGTCGAGCCCGGATGCCGCGCTCGCGACGCTGTACCACCTCGCCGCGTCACGCGACGCGGAAACGGCGGAGCTCCTGCGTCGCGTCGTGCTCACCATCGATCCGATGGTGAACCCGGACGGGAGGATGCGGTACCTTTCGTGGCTCGCGACCGCGGTCAACGGAGAACCCGACCCCAACCCGGACGCGCGCGAGCATCATCCGGCGTGGCCGCGCGGTCGAACGAACCACTTCGGCTTCGACCTGAACCGCGACTGGGCGTGGCTCACGCAGGCGGAAACGCGGGCCCGGATCCCGCGGTACCGGAAGACGCCGCCCCAGGTCCACGTGGATTTCCACGAGATGAGCCCGGAAAGCTCCTACTTCTTTCCGCCGACTGCCGAGCCGCTCCACGCCGGTCTCCAGAGCGATGCCGTGAAATGGCTCGGGGTCTTCGGCCGCGAGAATGCGGCGGCGTTCGACCTGCGCGGGTGGACGTATTTCATCCGCGAGACATTCGATCTCTTCTATCCGGGCTACGGCGACTCGTGGCCGTTTTTCAACGGCGCGATCGGCATGACGTACGAGATGGCCGGCGGACCCGGCGGCGGGCTCGCGTACCAGCGCCGGGACGGATCGGTCCTCACGCTCAAGGAGAGGGCGCTCAAACACTTCACGACGGGCCTCGCGACCGTTCGCACCGCCGCCGCGCATCGCGACGAGCTCTTGCGCGACTTCGCAGCGGCACGCGCCGCCGCTTTCGCCCAGCCGGCGCGCTCGTACGTCGTCCCGGTCGACCAGGAGCCGTACCGGCTGCGCCTGTTCGTCGAAACCCTGCGCGACCAGGGGATCGAGGTCAAACGGTCGAAGCCCGCCGCGAAGGAGGAGGCGCTCGTGATCGAGACCTCACAGCCCTCCGGCGCGCTCGCGGCCGCGCTCCTCGACGAAAAGTCCGAGATCCCGCCGAAGTTTCTCGAGGAGGCTCGCACCCGATTCCTCCGGCGCGAGGACGAGGGCTTTTACGACGTGACTGCGTGGTCCCTGCCCGGGGCGTTCGGCCTGCGCGCGTCCCGCGCGGCAGGGGGGATCGCGTCGAAGGAAGACGCGGAGCTCCCTCCCGGAAAGGTCACGCGTTCGGGGGCCCGTCTCGGCTACCTGGTCCGTTCACCGGGGCTTGCGGCGTTTCCGATCCTCGCTCGCTGCGGCGAAAAGCGGATTCCTGCCTCGATTGCCGGGACGAGCTTCCGCGCCTCCGGAGAGAACTATCCCGTCGGCTCTCTTTTCCTTCGCCGCGACGGAGCGCCTCCCGATCTGGACGCCGTGGCTGCGGAGCTCGCCCTTTCGACCGGCACGGATTTCGACGGCGTCGAGTCGGCCTGGACGGAGGAGGGCATCGCGCTCGGCTCGGAGAGGTTCGTGCCGTGGAAGCCGGCCCGCGTGGGGCTCGTGACCGGACCGGGCATCGACCGGTCCTCCGCGGGCTGGGCTCTCGACGCGTTCACGCGCGTGTTTCGCTACCCGGTGTCCGTGCTCGACCTCGACGCGTTCGACGACGCCGAACTGTCGCGTTACGACGTTCTCGTCTTTCCCAACGGGTCGAAGCGCGTGATCGCCGCGCTCGGGAAGAGCAATGCCGAAGCGATCCGCGCCTGGACGAAGGCGGGCGGCGTGATCGTGACGATCGGAGCCGGCGGTGCGCTCCTGCGGGAGAAGGACGTCGGTCTTTCCCAGGCGACCGAATGGAAATCCGAGCGCGAAAAGGGGATGGAGAAGAAGCCGGAGGAGAAGGAGGCCTCGTCCTCCGAGACGAAGAAGCGCCCGGAGAAGCCTTCCGCGGCCGACGACGCGGACCTCGAGAACCGCCGGATCCCGATCCCCGGCGCGATCTTCCGCACTCGCGTCAAGCCCGAGCACTTCCTGCTCTTCGGGAACCCGGATCCTCCCCGGGTCCTGCTCGCGACCGATGCGCCGCTCGTGCCGCCCCCCGATCCTTTCGAAACCGTGGTGTCGATCGAGCGCGAGAAGCCGCTCTCCTCCGGACATGCGTGGCCCGAAGCCGTCGACCGGATGGCGGGCTCGCCTTACCTGATCGCAGAGCCGGCCGGCAAAGGCTGGGCGATCACGTTCGTCGACGACCCGAACTTCCGCGGGTTCTGGCTCGGGACAGAGCTCCTTTTCGGGAACGCAGCGATCCTGGCGCCGTCGTTCCAGCCGGAA
>DASUAD010000044.1:0-2174 GCA_035763965.1 Thermoanaerobaculia bacterium
TTCGCGGCCGCCTCGACGACGAACGTCTGGCCGGAAACGACGGGAAGGCCCTCGGCGGCCAGGCGGACGGAGAACGTTCGCAGGTCGCGGCTCTGAAGTCCCCAGTTGCGACGCGTCGCGAACTCCGATCGCGGACGGATCGACACGACCCGGGCGCGCACGCGTGAGCCGGGACGCGCCTGCGGCCAGACGTCCACGGACTTGCCGAGCGAGAACGCCGAGAGCCGTTCCTCCGGGACCTCGACCCGCAGGTAGGGTGCCGCGAGCTGGATCGTGACGATGGGGTCTCCCGGCGTGACCCATTCGCCCATCCGGTGATGGCGCGTGAGAACCGTTCCCGACGCGGGGGCGACGAGAGAGCCCTCTTTCTCGAACCGCCGGACTTTTTCGATCCGCACTCGCAGGGCGTCTTCCTCGGCGCTGATCTGACCCTTCTCGGCCTCGCGAGCGCGGATTTCCGCCGAAATCCCCTCGCGCCGGTGCTGGAGGGTTTCGAGCTGCGCGGACGGAGCGATTCCCTCGCGCACGAGACGCGAGATCCGCCTCTCTTCGCTCGTGACCTCCGCGAGCTGCGCTTTGAGGCGCGCGACGTCTTCCTGACGGCTCTTCTCGCGCGCGCGCGTCTCGGCGACCTGGCGCTCGAAGTCGGAGGCGTCTTCCGCGAGCCCGGGTTCCTCGATGCGCGCGACGGTGTCGCCTCTCTTGACAGTCTCTCCCTCGTCCGGGACGGGGCTGATCACGCGGCCGCTTCGAGAAAAGGACAGAGCGAGGCTCTGTTCCTCCGCGATGGCCAGAAGCCGGACAGGGCGACCCGAGTCGTCTTCACGGCGCGCAAGCGCGCCGTAACCCCAGGTGCCCGCCACGGCGATGGCGATCGCCACTCCCACCCAGATGGCTTTCTTCATCGTTCCAGCGGCGGCCTGAGTGTAACGCGGTTCAACTGGGTGTGGCGATTCGAGGACAGCAAGCGGAGAGCTCGTCTCCGGCCACCCGCCGGGTATCAGTCTTGCTGTGACCGGGTCGTCTGGGGGGGCCGACTACTTGAGCGCTGAAAGATCCAGGGTTGCCGGGAAGGAAAACCCGGTCAGGCACGTCCTGGTCGTCGAGGACGACGGGAGCTACCGCTGGGTTCTTCGCCGCCTGCTCGAGAGCGCCTTCGGCAACGAAATCTCGGTCGAGGAGGCCTCGACGGGCGACCGGGCGCTCGAGCGCCTCCACTCGAGGCCCCCGCCCGACCTCGTCCTCCTGGATCTTTCTCTTCCCGGAAAGAGCGGTTTCGAAGTCCTCGAGCGTCTCCGCGCGGACGAGCCGACCCGGCGCGTCCCGGTCATCGTCGTGACGAGCTCGCAGGAGGAAAGCGACGTGCGCCGCGCGTACGAGCTCGGAGCGAACTCCTTCGTCTCGAAGTCCGATTCGCCGGAAAGGACGCTGCAGCGGCTGAGACTGCTGCCGATCTACTGGCTCGAGCTCAACCGGCTCCCCGAAGACGATCCGGGAGGCTCGAGCTCGAGTTCGAGCCGGTCGAGTACCTCCTCCGCGCGGCCCTGAACCGCGAGATCGAAGCGCGACGTCGCTTCGGTCGGGTCCGGATTGATCTCCACGGTGAACGCTCCGCGTTGGCGCGCTTCGTCGGCGAGCCCGGCCGCCGGATACACGATCGAAGAGGTTCCGGCCACGAGGCAGACGTCGCAATCGAGCGCGTCGAGCGCGGCCTCGAGCACGGATGGATCGATCGGCTCGCCGAACCAGACCACGCCCGGGCGCGCGAGACCGCCGCAGTAAGGACATCGCGGCGGCATCTCTCGAAACGGCACCGTTTCGTCCCGCCAGCGGAACGGCGACTTCGCGCACTGCTCCCAGCAGCCGAGGTCCCAGAGCGATCCGTGGAAGCGCACGACGTTCTTCGTTCCGGCCCGTTCGTGGAGCCCGTCCACGTTCTGCGTGATCAGTGTGAAGCGCGGGTAGCGCCGGCTCCACGCGGCGAGCACCTCGTGCGCTCGATTCGGCCGGCAGGCGGCCAGGAGCTCGCGCCGCCATGCGTACCACTCCCACACGAGACGCGGATCCCGCGCGAAGGCCTCCGGAGTGGCGAGGTCCTCCACGCGGAAGCTCGACCACAGACCGTCGGCGCCGCGGAACGTCGGGACGCCGCTCGCCGCGGAAACACCCGCCCC
>DASUAD010000045.1:0-5995 GCA_035763965.1 Thermoanaerobaculia bacterium
CCAGATGTGAACGGAGAGAAGAAGGAGCAGCGCGACCGGAAGGACGACGCAGTGCAGGACGTAGAAGCGCAGAAGGGCATTCTCCGAGACGACGTGCCCACCCAGCAGGAGGAACCGGATCTGCTCGCCGATCAGCGGCGCTTCCTTGGCCATGTTGGTCCCGACCGAGACGCCCCAGAACGCGAGCTGGTCCCAGGGGAGCAGATACCCGGTGTACGAAAGAAGCAGCGTCACGAGGAGGAGAACGACGCCCACGACCCAGTTGAACTGCCGGGGCGGGCGATAAGCGTGGTGGTAGAACACCCGTATCATGTGGAGAAAAGCGGCAAAGACCATCAGGTGCGCGGCCCAGCGATGAAGGTTGCGCAGGAACGTGCCGTTCTCGACGACGAACGCGAGCTCCTTCATGTCGCGGTAGGCCTGCGGCACGGAAGGGTGGTAGTAGAACATCAGGAGGATTCCGGTCGCGGTGAGCACGAGCGCGCAGGCCAGCGTGATCCCGCCCAGCCAGTAGGTGTGAGAAAAGCGCAGCGTCTTCTCCCGGACTTTGACGGGGTGGACGTGCAGGAAAAGATTCTCGAAGATGACGAGCGAGCGGTTGCGGTTCGTATCGGCGATGCCGTGTCGAACGATCGAGCGATAGAGAGCCGTATCCCGTACGCGGCTTCCGAGCGAGCCGAGCGACAGCTCTCTCATGCCTTGAAGATCCTGCCGTGGGTAATCGTCACGCTCGTGTCGACGAGGAGGGTGCCGGTCGAGTCCACCTGCATCTCCAGCCATTGGAGAGGGCGCGGGGCCGGTCCGTGAATGACGTTGCCTTCGAGATCGAATCGGCTTCCGTGGCACGGGCAGGCGATGCACTTCTCGTCCGGCAGGAACCGGGTGATGCATCCCAAATGCGTGCACACGGCCGACAAGGCATAGACGCCCCCGGGAGCGCCGATGACGTACGCCTTCTGCTGCTTGTTGAACCGCACCACGCCCTCGGGGTAGTCGAGCGGACTTCCCGCGCGAAATCGGGTCGGCGGCTCGAATAGGACCTTCGGTTTCAGGAAGTCCAGGGTCACGACCCCGGCCCCGGCCGCCGCCACGCCGCAGGCGGCCAGGCCGACGCGGCTGAAGAAATCGCGCCGGCTCGCTCCGTCCTCCTCGATCCCTGTCAGATCCTCGGGATCCTCAGGCAACGGCGTCCTCCTTCGTGTGGAAGCTCTGCATCGTGATCGTGCCCACCGGACAGCGCCGAGCGCAAAGCCCGCAGCGGATGCAGGTCTCCTCGTCTTTGATGAAGATGGAGCCGACGCGTTTTCCATTCTCGAGAATCGGCGCAAGCTCCCACAGATCGGCAGGCGACTCGCTCACCAGGGCGATGGGCAGGATCTCGATGCAGTCCTCCGGACAGATGTCCTGGCAGCCCCCGCACAGAATGCACTCGGTTCCGGCCCGCGGGTCCTCCTCGAAGATCGTGTTGGTCCAGCAGTGCAGGCACCGTTTTCCTTCCAGACGCGCCTCACGCTCGCCGAAGCATTCCTCAACCTCGGCGATCCCGATACGCCGGGCGATCGGTCGGGTCGGGGGCTTCTGACGGGGGATACCCTCGAAGTCCAGGTCCCGCTCGTAGCGGGAATGGAGATCGATCTCGACGGTGACGTCTCTCTCGGCGCGAAGTGAGCCGCGAAAGTGCTCGTCGATCGACCTCGCCCCCCTCTTTCCGTCGGCGATCGCGTTGATCGCGATTCGCGGCCCGAACGCCGCGTCGCCTCCAGCCCAGACGCCGGGAGCCGTCGTCGCCAGCGTGTCCGGATCGATCAGGATTCGCCCTCCCCGGGTCTCGATGCCGTCATGAGGCCGCAGGAACGAGAAGTCCCCCGTCTGGCCGATGGCGATGATCACGGTGTCGGTCGGGAAGAGCGTTTCCGAGCCCTCGATGAACTGTGGAGAGAAGCGGCCCGTCTCGTCGAAGACCCGGGAAACCTCGAGGAACTCGATCCCGGTCACAGTTCCCTTTCCGCCCACGAGCCTCTTGGGGCCTACGCGGTGGAGAAAGCGAATGCCTTCTTTCTCGGCCTCCTCCATCTCCTCTTTGGCGGCGGGCATCTCGCTTTCCGATTCGAGCGAGCAGACGGTCACTTTCCGGGCGCCGAACCGGATGGCGCTGCGCGCCACGTCGAGCGCCTGTACGATGGAAAGATTTCGCTGGAGGTTAGCCTGCTCGCCACCGCGTGCCGCCGTGCGCGCGACGTCCAGGGCCACGTTGCCGCCCCCGATGACGACGACGTTCTGACCCATCTCGACCTTGTAGCCGAGGTTGATGTTGAGTAGATAGTCGATCCCCCGCAGTACGCCGTCGAGCTCGACTCCCGGGATCGTCAGTTCGCGGCTGCGCATTGCGCCGACTCCCAGGAAGATCGCGGCGAAGCCCTGCTCTTTCAGGTCCGCCAGCGTGAAGTCGCGGCCGAGTCGAGCGTTGGTCTTCAGCTCGACGCCCAGAGAGAGAATGGCGTTCACCTCGAGCTGGATCAGAGCGCGAGGGAGGCGGTACTCCGGGACCCCGAGGCGAAGCATCCCCCCCGCGACCGGCGAGGCTTCGAAGATGGTCACCGGATAGCCCATGAGGGCGAGGTCGTGCGCGCAGGCGAGGCCGGCCGGTCCGGACCCGATCACCGCGACGCGCTCGGAATAGCGGCCACGCCGCTCCCCGTAGATCTCGGTCAGGACGGAGAAGTCCATCATGCTCTCGACGCCGAACCTCTCCGTAACGAACCGCTTCAATGCGCGGATGGCGATCGGAGCGTCGAGTTCTCCCCGGCGGCAGACAGATTCACACGGAGCGCCGCAGATCCGCCCGCAGATCGAGGCCAGCGGATTGGGACGCCGGGCCACGGCGTAGGCTTCGCGATACCGCCCCTGCGCGATGAGCGTGACGTACTTGCCCGCCTCCGTGTGGACGGGGCAGGCCCACTTGCAGGGAAAGTTCCGCTCCAGCCACTCGCCGTTGAACTCGGCCAATGCCGACTACCTCGAGATCTCAAAGTCCGCTGTCGTCGCGCCCGCCACAGTCACCGACTTCTGAGTTCCCTTTAGCTTCGGGTGCCAGACTTTGACCGTGTAGGTCCCGTCGGGAACATCGGCAATGCGGTAGCTGCCGTCGGCCTTCGTCACAGCGAAATAGGGGGTCTGTACGGCGACGACGAAGGCTTCCATCTCGGGGTGGACCTTGCACAGGAGTGTCGCGACGCACTCCTTCTTGAATTCATAGCTCCGAATCTGCCCCTTGGGCCAGGTTCCCAGGTTGAATTTCTCGGCGCAGCCTTCGGGGGTGAAGACGTTGTGGAGTACAGCGTCGGAATTCAGGAAATCGACTGTCGTGCCCACGAGCACGGGCAGCACGTGCGGATGGAAGACGAGGTTCACCTGATCGACTTTCGCGTGTTCCTTCGGGGCCGGGAACGTCTTGCCCGGTATCGCTGTGATCCAGACCACGGCGTCGGCGCTGTCGCGAACGCCTTTGCACCGGACCGTTCCCGAGAGGCCCGCGGCGCCCGAGAGTGTCGGGGAGAGCCAGGTCAGGAGGGCAGCCAGAACGATGGGCGGGGCAGGTTTCATGTGTCATCCTCCTCAGAAGGCCCAGTTCACGCCAACGACGTATTTGTCGGCCTTGTCCCCTGCGTCATCCATCCGAATCTGCCCCTCGGCATAGAACCGGATGTTGGCGCGCGCCAGAACACTTACCGCGGGAACGATCATCTCTACGGCGTCTGCGTTTCCCTTCTCGGTGTTCTCATAGCGGAGGATCGGGATGAGCCACGGGTACAGAACATAGTCGGCCTCGACGAACCAGGCCTTCGTCTTGAGCTCCCGGCCGTTTCCGGACGGGTTGTCGTTCTTCTGGGACGAGTAGACTCCCAGGAGATTCAGGTCTCCCACCCAGGCACTGACGTGTCCGATCAGATAGGTGACTTTGTCGTTGTACTCGATCCCTTCATCGGTTTCGTATGTCGCCTTGCCGGAATAGCCCAGGATTCCCACGGTGACCGAGTTATCCACCCAGGGTTTCTCCGACCCCGCCTGCTGTGGCCCGCCGGCGACGCCCATCCCTCCGATCTTGTAGTCGATCCCTCCGAAGAAATCTTTGGCGTTGTTCGAGTCGGTTCGTCCGTCTCCGTTGACGATACCCGCCCGATATCGGAGCCCGCCGACGTCCTTCGATCCGTTGATCGCTCCCTGGACTTCCAGACCCGCGGAGCCGTCGCGCAGACGGAATCCCCCGCTCTTGCCTCGGATATCGGCAAAGTTGTAGTGAGCCGCAGTCAGTCTGCGGCCCTCGGTGAATTCCTCGGGCTGGGGGTCGATCCCGCCGATGCGGACGTGGAAGGCGGGGGAGGCGTCATACTGGAGGAAGCCATTGAACTCGAGTTCTCCCTCGTCGATTTCGATTTCGGCGAGGTAAGAAAACCGTTCGCCGACCGTGTCGGCCCAGAAGACCTCCAGCTCGTGCGGGAATTCGAATTCGGTCTTGGGCACCTGGTCCGGCTGGATGTTGACCCGGTTGATCATGTGCGCGCTGATCGGGCTGAAAAAGGCGATGTCGGAAGGCCAGACGGCTTTCGGAAATACCTTCTTGTACCCCTCGGCGCCGAGCGGCAATCTTTCCTGCTTGACCATCTCCGGATCCTGCCCGGCCGGGAACCGGTAGCCGTTGGCCTGGAACGCCCGCCCGAATGCGTTCAGCTTGGGGAACGCCACGTGACAGGTCTGACAGCTGGTCTTGTATTTCCGGGCGAAGGACGGAACTGCTGTCGCCGTTGGTGCTTCTCCCACGAAGAGGACGACCCCCGTGACGAAGGCTGCGAGAACGAAACACAGTGCACGCTTGGACGTTTCCACGGAGCCCTCCTTTCCTAGCCGCGTCCATCGTGGCGGCGCTCCGTGCAAGACTGCGATCCCGCAAGCGCACCAATTCCGCTGGGGAGATCTCACCAGGAGGAGGCCTGCCCGGGGTTCCTCCCTAGAGCAGGCGTTTCCGAAACGCGAAGGCGACGACTTCCGCCTTGGAGTGCACCTCGAGCTTTTCGATGATGTTCTGGATGTGGTTGCGGGCCGTCACGGTGGAGATGTGAAGGCGGGAAGCAATCTCCGGAGTGGTGTGCCCGGCGGCGAGCATTCCGATGACTTCGACCTCGCGGGCCGTGAGTTTCCGGGCTCGAGCGTCGGGTGATTCGCGAACCATGGCGAGTGGAGAGCGCGGCGGCGAGAGGGGTTCCTCTCCCGGACGCTCCGGCACCTCGGCTTTCGCCGAAGGCTTAAGGACGTGCACGAGAAGAAAGTGATCCGGAGGCCTCAAGGCAAGATTCAGGATGCTGATGTCAACGGTGACCACGTGGTGGTCCTTGGCGCGGAATCGCAAGTCGAAATGCCGCACGGTCTCGCTCCGGATCGCCATCTGCGTCACCGCGCAGGTCTCCGAGCAGTACCGGTTGCCATAAAGGTCGGTGCCGTGCAGGACACCGGCGCAATGAAATCCCACGACCTCTTCGGCCGAGTAGCCAAGAAGCCGCTCGGCGCTGCGATTCCAGAAGACGATGCGGTTGTGCCGGTCCGTGACGAACACCGGATCGGGCGACCGGGAGAGCGTGGCGAGGAGCGGAAGCGCCTCTTCCGGCACGCGAGCCGTCGAGCTCATGCTCGCGGATCGCTCATTCGCCGACAGTGGACCCTGGGGGCCACTCGGGATGTGTGCCACAGGCTAACCGACTTCGGATGCTAGCACGGCCGTGTCCGCCGACAGGTTGCACGAACGCAGTCCCAGATGCGGTGTCGGTCCACGCAGCGACCACCGCATCCGGCGCTCCAGAATGCGCCAGTGACGCGACGGCAGGAGCGCCTTGTGCGACGCTCCGGTGGTCGCCGCCAAGTCACTGCGAAACGAGCCGTCACCCGCCGAAGATCGACAACACCGGGAACCGATGAACCCGCGTCTTTTCGGGTTTTCTCGACT
>DASUAD010000046.1:0-3329 GCA_035763965.1 Thermoanaerobaculia bacterium
TATAGGAGGCGCTCGGATCGCCGGCGAGCATCTTCGAGCGCTCGAACGCGAAGACCCCGGCCCCCTGGAAGTTCGGATCGAATTGGTTGTCGCTCATGTAGTAGGCGTCGGGCCACACGCCGAATTTCGGGTAGTCGTTGAACTTGGAGTTCGGCATCACGAAGTCGTACAGGAAGTAAGAGCCGGCCGGGTCGCCGGAGCGAGACAAAGCCACGCACTGGTGGGCCGGTGTGGCTACGGCGAACTGGGACAGAAGCCAGCGGTCAGCGAGAGGGTCGTAGAGGACGATCGGATCTCCGTCGTCTTGAGTCGAGCAGATACCCCCGAGCGAGGCGAACAGCGCGCTCATCGGGAGAGGGGCGGTGAGCGCGGTCCCGCTCTTGTTGTACACGCGGAACAGCAGATTGACCGTCTGTACGTAGTGGTTCGGCCCGACGTCGCCGTTCGTGTCGGGAGGAACGATGTAAAGACCGAGCACGCTGGCGTTGTCCTGGTTGTTCAATCCCTCGAAGGTCGTGATCGGCGACGGGATCGCGATTGGCGGCAGAGCGCTCTGGACTACCGGGTCGCTCGTGTCCGCTCCGCGGCGAAGGCTCCGACGGCGAACCGGTTCCCGCATCTCTCGCTCACCGACGAACGGCCGCGGAGGGACTCGAATGGTCGCGATCGGCGCCGACACCGCGAAGCGGGCGGCCGCGCGGTGGACGGGCACGAGAGACGCAGCGCGCGTTTCCCGGGCCGAACGTCCGGTCACGGCATTCGAAGGCCGGGCTTTGTTCGAATTCTCGACGCGGGGGTCGCGGGCCGGCGCCGAAAGCGCCATCGAGGCGGCGCAGATCCACAAGAGGAGAGTCCTCCCGGCCGAGGGTCGAAGTGACACTTTTGTTTCATTCTAACCCGCCGCACCTGCCGTCGCGCTCGCGTCGGCGCTGCGGTAGGCTGGAACCGGAAGGTCAGCATGAATCACGACGCGGGACCCGTCCTCGACCGACTGATCGAGCTGCGGGTCTTTGGAAGAAAGCCGATCACCGACGTCCCGCCGTACTCCACCAGCGATTCGGCGGCGGACGTCGTGATCCGCGCTCTGGCGCGCCCGCCCTGGAGGTGGATGTGCGTCGAGCGCGGAAAGGAGTGGACCTTCCACTGGCGCCGGCCTCTCGAGGACCCGGACCCCAACGACTCGACGGTCAGCCGCTACGTCAACCTGATCACCGTTTCGGCGCCGACGCGCCCCCTCGCGATCTGCCTCGCCGCTCTGAAGATGATCGGACCGATCGGCGGCGATCCGATGGCGGACGCGCCTCCGCCCGTGAGGAGAACACCGCCCGAAAACCGCGGTTGATCCGAATTCGGGGACGCGGATCGTTTTCGCGGCCGGAATCTATTTCGATCGCGACTCCGACTCGCGTGGAGAGGGGGGACGGTCGGCGCCCGCCGGTCCGAGGTGGCGCTGGAACCAGTCGCGAGCGAGCCGCGCCACTTCGTCCAGCGTGCCCGGCTCTTCGAACAGATGGCTCGCGCCGGCAACGACCTCGAGACGCTTCTCGCAGCGGAGCCTCTCGAAAGCCTGGGCGTTCAACTCCAGCACGACCGGGTCGTTTCCTCCGACGATCAACAGCGTCGGCACGCGGACGCGGGCGAGCGCCGCCCCGGCCAGATCCGGCCGGCCTCCGCGGGAGACGGCCGCGCGGACGGCATTGGGCCGGCGAGCCGCGGCGACGAGCGCGGCGCCGCCCCCGGTCGACGCGCCGAAGTAACCGACGGCGAGGCCGCGCGTCTCCTCGGCTTCGCCGAGCCAGTCCGTCACGGCGACGAGACGGTCCGCCAGGAGGTCGATGTCGAAACGGAGGCGACCCGTCTCGTCATCGCCTCTTTCCTCATCGGCGGTGAGCAGGTCGATCAAGAGCGTCGCCAGGCCCCCTTCCCGCAGCGCCGCCGCGACGGCGCGGTTGCGGGGACTGTGCCGGCTCGATCCGCTGCCGTGCGCGAACAGGACGATCCCCACGGCGTTCGCCGGAACCGCGAGATTCCCTTCGAGAGGGACGTCGCCCGCGGGGACCCGGACGAGAGTGCCGTTGGAGGACGGGCTCATCGCGTCGGGAGCCGCCGTTCAGCGCTCGGGACCGACTCCGTCCACGGTCTCCGGCAGGGCGGCGGAGCGGAAGGTGAGGAGGGTCGTCGCATGGTCTTCGGATTGGATCTCCACGGCCGCTTCGGCGCCCTCCTCGGTCTCCTCGACCCGGACGCGCGTCGGCTTGTCGATGATGTGACTGGAGTCCTCGTTCGGCTTGTTCCAGACGAAGATGTCGATCACTTTCGGATCGCGCCGGCGTTCCACGACGATTCCCTTGAGCGCTTTGTTCTCGACCTCGATCTGGTCGCCCATCTCCTTGTCGAGGAGCTCGATCGTCACGAGCCAGCCTTCGTGCCGCCGGCTGAACGCGTCGAAGAAGTCGGGCCACTCCTCTCTCTTGATCTCCCGGGTCGTCCTCGTCTGAGTTGCCATGTTCGTCTCTCCTGTCGCCCACCGTATTCATACTCCCGATGGAAGCTTCCCGGCACGTCGAAAGCTGTCCACTCCGTGGTCATCGCTTTCATGGAGCGCTGCTCAGAGATCAAACGCCCCCTTCCCGTTTGTTCTGGACCAGCGGAGCGGACGCTGATCGGAGCGGCCGCCGCGCGCCGCCGGGTGTTCCCTTCGAGATTGCTCGAGGAGGAGGCGGACCTCGTCATCGCCAGTCTGCGAGAAGTCCTCGTACCACTGCCCCACCGCCATGAACCGCTCGGGAGTCTCCCCACAGACCACCTCGTCCACCAGGTCGCGGAACTCCTCGCACGAGGATGCCGCCGCTACGGGAACGGCGACGACGATCCGCGCCGGCTTCTGCGTGCGGAGGGCGGCGGCCGCCGCCCGCATGCTGGCGCCCGTCGCGAGGCCGTCGTCCACGAGGATGACCGTGCGACCGCTCACGGACGGTGGAAGATTCGCGCCACGGTAAGCGCGCTCGCGGCGTTCGAGCTCGCGGAGCTCGCGGGATGCGACTTCGTCCACGGCCTGGCGCGAAACGTTCAGCCGGCGCAACAGGCTCGAGTTGAGGACGCGCGATCCGCCACTGGCGATGGCGCCCATCGCGAGCTCCTCCTGACCCGGAAACCCCAGCTTGCGGACGAGAAAAACGTCGAGCGGAGCGTCCAGAGCGCGCGCGACCTCGGCGGCGACGGGAACGCCGCCGCGCGGCAACGCCAGGACGAGGACGTCGCGCCGTCCGGCGTAGTGGCGCAACTTTTCGGCGAGTCGCCTTCCGGCGTCGGTCCGGTCTCGGAAGATC
>DASUAD010000047.1:0-3356 GCA_035763965.1 Thermoanaerobaculia bacterium
CGGGTGCGCTCGGCCACCTCGTCGACGCTCATCCCGGCGAGAAAAGCACGGCGGAGGTGGAAGATCCGCTCCCACGTCGGGACCTCGAGCTTCGCGAGGAGCTCCTCGCGCGGAAGAGGCCCCCGGCCGTCGTCCAGTCCGTCGCGCCCGATCTCGAGCGAGCGGATCGCCTTGCCGAGCGCCTCGGCGAACGTTCTCCCGATCGCCATCGCCTCGCCCACCGACTTCATCTGGATCGTGAGGGTCGGGTCCGCCTTCGGGAACTTCTCGAAGGCCCACCGCGGAATCTTCACCACCACGTAGTCGAGCGACGGCTCGAAGCACGCCGGCGTCTTTCGGGTGATGTCATTCGGGATCTCGTCGAGGGTGTAGCCGACCGCGAGGAGTGCCGCGATCTTCGCGATCGGGAACCCCGTCGCTTTCGAGGCGAGCGCGGAGGAGCGCGATACGCGCGGGTTCATCTCGATGACGACGCGACGACCGGTCTTCGGCTCGACCGCGAACTGGATGTTCGAGCCGCCCGTGTCCACACCGACCTTCCGGATGATCGCCTTCGCCTCGTTTCGCATCTCCTGGTACTGCCGGTCCGAGAGTGTCATCTGCGGGGCAACGGTGATCGAGTCGCCGGTGTGGACGCCCATCGCGTCGAAGTTCTCGATCGAGCAGACGACGATCACGTTGTCGGCGTGATCCCGCATCACCTCGAGCTCGAACTCCTTCCAGCCCTCGACGGACTCCTCGATCAAGACCTCGTGGGCCGGGGATTCGGCCAGACCGTGCCGCACGATCGAGCGGAACTCGCCGATCGTCCTCGCCGAGCCGCCGCCCGAACCGCCCAGCGTGAACGAGGGCCGCACGACGAGCGGAAGGCCGATTTCCCGCGCGATCCGTTCGGCGTCCTCGAGGCTCACCGCGCGCTCGGAGCGCGGCACCTCGGCGCCGATTTCGAGCATCGCCTGCTTGAAGAGGTCGCGGTCCTCGGCCAGGCGGACGGCCTCGCGGCTGGCCCCGATCAGCTGAATGGACCACTTGTCGAGGATCCCGGCGTCTGCCACGGCGAGCGCGAGGTTCAGGCCCGTCTGGCCGCCGACGGTCGGCAGGATCGCGTCGGGCCGCTCTTTTTCGAGAATGCGCTCCAGGAAATCGGGCGTGAGGGGCTCGACGTAGGTCGCATCGGCGAGCTCCGGGTCCGTCATGATCGTCGCCGGGTTCGAGTTGACGAGGACGACGCGGTATCCCTCGCGTTTCAGCGCGCGGACCGCCTGCGTCCCGGAATAGTCGAACTCGCAGGCCTGCCCGATGACGATCGGACCCGATCCGATGATGAGGATCTTCGGGATGTCGGTGCGTTTCGGCATGGGATGCCGACGCAGTATAAGAAAACGGCCGTGGCTGCGGCGCGGCGCGAGGAGTCTCCGCGAAGTAGCCGGGCGGAGGAGCCTCGCGCCGCGGGAGCGCGAGTGCGGCGAGGGATCAGGCGCTCGGTCGAGGCTCGTTCGCCGAGCCGAGCGCGGGTGGCGTCAGCCAGATCCCGAGCGAGCGAGCGCGACGTTCACCGCCATCCGCTGACGCGCGAGAGTCTCCCGCTCGTCGGCCCGCAACCTTCCCGGAGCAGCGTCCCGGCCTTTCCGAGAGCGATCAGTCGGTCGCCCGCGAATCGCACCGCGAAGAGGTCGTTTTCAGTCCCCGAGTCCCGGAGCGACCACGTCAGGCCATCCGAGCTCTCCGCGCGCACACCGTTTCCTCCGACCGCGACGAACCGGGACCCCGTCCACGCGACGGAGAAGAGCGCCCTGTCGGTGCCGGCGTTCGACTCGGTCCACGAGGCGCCGTCGGGACTCGCGTAGACCACCCCGTCGAGGCCGACGGCGACGAGCCGCAGCCCGTCCCAAGCGACGTCCCGCAGCCCGCCGCCGGTGATGCCGAGCGTCCGCGTCCAGGCGACGCCGTCGGGGCTCGTGAACGCAAGACGCGCGTGGTCTCCTCCGACGGCAACCCACTCCGAGCCGTTCCAGAGAACGCGGTAGAGCGAGTTGAAGGCGATGCTTCGCGGGGCGGTCCACGTGATGCCGTCGGCGCTCGAAAGCACGGTCCCGCCGCTGCCGACCGCGACGAACGAGGAACCGCTCCAGTCGACGTCGTAGATCACGGCCGTCGTGCCGGAGTTGCGGCGCGTCCACGCGGCGCCATCCTCGCTCGAGAAGATCATCCCTTCCTCGCCGACGGCAACGTATCGGCCGGCGCCGAAGGCGACGCCCAGGAGCCACTTGCGCGCCCCGGAGGTTTGAAGCGACCAGGCGACTGCGTCGTCGCTCGAAAGAACGGTCCCGTAGCCCACGGCGACGTAGCGCAGGCCGTTCCACGCCGCGTCGGAGAGCGCGTTGCGCGTCCCGTCGGAGCGGGCCGTCCAGCTGACGCCGTCGGCGCTCGTCAGAACGGTGCCCTTGGCTCCGACCGCCAGCATCCCGCGCGCGCCAGCGACGACGCCGTAGAGATCCGAGCGGCTCGGGACGACCCGCTTCGTCCAGTGGACGCCGTCGGCGCTTCCGTAGATCGAGCCGAACTCGCCGACCGCGACGAATTCCGTGCCGGTCCAGGTGACCGATTTCATGAAGGTGTGAAGCGGGAGGGGATAGACCGCCCAGCCGATGCCGTCCGCAGTGGAAAGCACCAGACCGAAGTCGGGGAACGACGATCCCACGACCAGAAACCGCGAGCCGTCCCACGCGACGCCGGCGAGCGCGTCGATCGTTTCGAACGCGGCCCGCGCCCACTCGACGCCGTCGCGGCTCGACACGATGGTGCCGTAGTCGCCGACCGCGAGAAACCGGCCGCCGCCCCACGCCACGTCGCGGAGTGTCAGGCTCGCGGCGGACGCGCGCGCCGTCCAGTCTCGGCCGTCCGCGCTGGTGACGAGCGCTCCGTCATCTCCGACCGCCACGTAGAGGTCGCCGTTCCATGCGAGCTTCCGCAGCGTCGCGTCGACCCCCGCGTGCCGGAACATCCAGAGCCGTCCGTCGGCGCTCGCGAAGATCGCGCCGCCCTGGCCGACCGCGACGAACTGCGAGCCGGCCCACCGGACGTCGAAGAGATCCACTTTCGGATTGATGACCTGCGCCGACCAGGCCGCGCCGTCGGGACTCACGAGGACGGTTCCGGCGCGTCCCACGGCGACGTAGACCCCGTTTCCGTACGCGGCGGCGGCGAGCAGGTTGCCGAGCGGCGCCGGGTTCGACCACTGCCACTCGCACGTCTGTGCGGAAGCCGCGGGGACCGAGAGGAGGAAGAAGAGGAGGAGGAAAAGGAGGGCGAAGAACCTCACCCGGAGATGGGACATGGCTTCACCTCGGTTGGTT
>DASUAD010000048.1:0-3587 GCA_035763965.1 Thermoanaerobaculia bacterium
GACAAGATAGCCGCGATCGGCGTCCATCTTTCGCGATGGATCACGACGCATGGCTTCGCGCTGAACGTCACCGAGGAGCCGATCCCCTCTTTCCGCGGTATCGTGCCGTGCGGGATCACGGACGGAGGCGTGACCTCGATCGAGCACGTTCTCCTCCGCCCGATCGAGGTGCGCGACGTCGCGACGAAGCTCTGCTCCCGGTTCGCGGAGGTCTTCGATCGGGACCTGCAGGTCGTCGGGCCGTGAGCGGCTTTCCCGTGCTGCCGCGAACCCCGCGCCCCGAACGTCCGGAGTGGCTGAAGGTGCGGCTCTCGACGACCGGCGAGTACGAAGAGGTTCGCTCGATGATGCGGCGACTGTCGCTCGTCACCGTCTGCGAAGAAGCGCGCTGTCCGAACATTCACGAGTGCTGGGCTCGGGAGCGCACCGCGACTTTCATGCTCATGGGAGACGTCTGCACGCGCACGTGCGGGTTCTGCGCCGTCACGCAGGGACGCCCGGGAGAGCTCGATCCCGGTGAGCCGGACCGCGTCGGACAGGCCGCGGCGGAGCTCGGGCTCTCGCACGCCGTGGTCACGTCCGTCAACCGCGACGATCTTCCCGACGGCGGCGCCGCGCACTTCGCCGAGACGATCCGTGCAATTCGCCGCCGCGTGCCCGGTTGCACGGTCGAAGTACTGGTCCCCGACTTCTGCGGGAATTGGGACGCGCTCGACGTCGTTCTGCGCGAGGTGCCCGAGATCCTGAACCACAACCTGGAGTCGGTCGCGCGTCTCTACCGGCGTGTCCGACCGCAGGCCCGCTACGGGCGCTCGCTCGAGCTCATCGCGCGCGCCGATGCGCGCCGGCGCGAGACCGGATCGGGGATGAAGACGAAGTCGGGCGTCATGGCGGGACTCGGCGAGACGATGGACGAGCTTCGGGGCGCCCTCGCCGACCTCCGGTCTTCGGGCTGCGACATCGCGACCGTGGGGCAGTATCTCCAGGCGCACGCGCGCCGGCTTCCGGTCGAGCGCTACTACACTCCCGAAGAGTTCGAGCGGATCCGGTCCGAGGGAGAGGCGATGGGTTTCCTCCGCGTCGAGTCGGGTCCGCTCGTCCGGTCTTCCTACCACGCGCGGCGTGCTCTCGAGGCGGTGCCCGTTTGATCCGCGCGGCGCGGACCGCGGTCCTCCTCTTCGCCGTCGCGGCTCTCGCGGCGGGACAGACGACGCCGGCGGAAGTGCAGGAATATCAGGAGGCGGTGTACCCCGAAGCGCTGCTCAAGGGCCAGCAACAGGGCAACGTGCTCCTGATCGGCCGGATCGACCGCGAGGGCCGCGTCCAGGACCTCCGGATGATCGCCGCGAGCTACCAGGGCTTCATCGACCCTGCGCTTGCCGCCGTCAGGGCCTGGCAATTCAAGCCGGCAACGCGCGACGGCAAGCCCGTCGAGATCGCGGCGAACGTCGGCGTCCGATTCCGCCTGAAGAGCGACCGGCGCGGAATGATTCCCCAGCCGATCCTGGGAGACCTTCCCGTGTACCCCGCCGACGCGTCCGGCAAACGCGCGGCGCCGGAGGGATTCCCGATCCGGCTCGGCGTCGATCCAAAAGTGCGGGCGGAAGCGGTCCTCGACGTCGAACCGCAGTCGAAGGCGCGGTCGATCCGCGTACGCGTCGAGGCGACGTCTCCCGCCGGACGTCCCTACATCCTGTTCGAGAGCCCGATTTCGGTCCCTGCGAGGGCGACCGAGGTGCGGGTTCCGGTGGTCGCATCCGTCGGCTCCGACTGGCCGGAGGGCGTGTGGATCCTGCGTTTTCTCGCGGACGGAAAGGACGCGGGAGGGGGGCAATTCTGGCTCGCTCGCGATCCGTCGCGCTTCGACTTCGGCGCCGCTCTGCGCCGCTAGCCGTCCTCGCCGCCGCGCTCTTTTCCGGAGCCGGTTGCGCGAGCGGCGGGGGTCGAGGTCCCGCGCCGCCGGAAACGTGTCCCCGCTTCGTGGCGGCGCGTCCGGAATTCCCCCGGCTGCCCGAATATCCTCCGACCGCGCGCCGGGCGCGGATGACCGGGGAATCGACGCACGAGATCGTGGTCGGGCGCGACGGAAAGGTTCGTGGCGCCCATATCGTGGGCACGACGTTCATGGTGTTCGCGCTCTCTGCGGACGACGCGATCCGCAAGTCCACCTACTTTCCGGCGACCCTCGACGGGAGACCGGTTGCCTCGCGCTTCTGGGTGCGGGTGCCGTTCGGAATCCCGAAGGACGTCGACTCCTCGCCCGCGCGCAACCGCGTGACGGCGTTCGTGCCGGGGGACGAGCCGGCTCGCGCGCGTCTCCAGCTGGCGGGCGCCGTGCGCCGGATCACCGTCGTCGCGGACGTCGCGTCGGCGCCTGCGGCGGAGGCGTCGGTCGTGGCAATCGCGCCGGGCGGCGCCGAGCGGTTGCTCGTCCGGCCCGGAAGCGCCGCGTCGCGGCAGATCCGCGCGTCGGTGCGAACGGGCGACTTCTTTTCGAAAGCAGGCGAGTACCGCATCCGTCTCCGGCAGGGCGACCGCACGATCGGCGAAGGAGGATTCACCGTCGCGGCGGACGAGGAGTCGGCGGTCGTCAACGCCTGCGGCGCACCGTGACACACGCTCCGGCGGCCGCTCTCTCGCCCGGGGTGCGGGTCGGGACGGCGGGGTGGATGTACAAGGACTGGGAAGGCATCGTTTACCCGCCGGCGCGCCGGGGCTTCGACCGGCTCGGCTTCATGGCCTCGCTCTTCGACACGAACGAGGTCAACTCGACGTTCTACCGGACCCCGCCCGCATCCATGGCCCGGGACTGGGCGCGTCGCGTGGCGCACAACCCCCGGTTTCTCTTCACCGCGAAGCTCTATCGCGGGTTCACTCACGATCGCAACGCGACCGGAGAGGACGAGAAGGCCGTGTGCGACGCGATGGATGCACTGGCGTCGGCCGGTCGGCTCGGCGCCGTCCTGATACAGGTTCCGATGTCGTTTCGCGCGACGCCGGAGAACCGCGCACTGCTCGAGCGGATTTTCGAGCGCTTTGCCGCGTTTCCGCTCGCGGCGGAGTTCCGGCACTTTTCGTGGGAGGCGCCCGAGACGCTGCGCTTTCTGGAAGACCGGTCGGTCGGTTTCGTCAACATCGATCAGCCGCGTCTGAAGGGCAACCTGCCCGCGACCGCGCACGTCACGTCACCGGTGGCGTATTACCGGTTCCACGGACGCAACGCGGCGAAGTGGTTCGGGCCAAACACGTCCAACGAAGAGCGGTACGACTACCTGTACAGTGACAGAGAGCTTGCGCCATGGGCCGACCGGATTCGCGAGGGGCGGAGAGTGCGACCGGACGCGAACACGTTCGCCGTGATGAACAACCACTTCCGCGGCCAGGCCGTCGCGAACGCGCTTCAGCTCCAGCAGATGTTGACGGGAGAGGTGCGGGCAGCCCCCGAGAGTCTGGCGAGGGCCTTCCCGCAGTCCGGTCTGAGTGTCGCCGCGACGGTCTCCCAGCGTCCCTTGTTCTGAGCCGTTCGACCGGGTTTCCACTTCCCCTCCCTCCCGGGTGGCGCGAGAATCGCGCCACATTCAAGGAGG
>DASUAD010000049.1:0-6975 GCA_035763965.1 Thermoanaerobaculia bacterium
CCTCCAGGTACTCCATGACCAGGTACTCGGTCTCCCCCTCCCGACCCACGTCGTGCAGTGCGCAGATGTGCGGATGGGAAAGCTGCGAGATCGTCTTCGCCTCACGCTCGAAGCGCTGGCGGGACTCGGGCGACGCGGAAAGATTCGCCGGCAGAACCTTGATCGCCACCGTGCGCTCCAGCCGCGTGTCCCGCGCCCGATACACCTCCCCCATCCCGCCCGCGCCGATAGGCGACACGATCTCGTAGGGACCCAGACGGGAGCCGGAAGAGAGGATCACGTCACCAGACCGTCTTTACGAGCGGGCTCGAGCGGATGCGGTCGTCCTTCGTGACGAGGGACAGACCCTCCGCGCGGGCCGTTGCTGCGATCAGGCGATCCGCCGGATCGGGCGAGAAGTCGGCTGGAAACTGCGTCGCCAGCGCCGCGATCGTCGGTGTGATCTCACGGAGCGAGACACCGGTGGCCTTGAGAATGGCCTCGAGAGACGCCTCGGTCGTTCCGCGGGATCGGAGACGACCCCTCGCGAACAACGCCGCGATCTCCCAGAGACTGATCGAGGCGATCGCGATGCCTCCCGAGCGGAGTGCACGGCGGATCGCCGAGGCCGCTGCGCGCGAAAGCCGAGCGGGCTCGGCCGCGAGCCAGAGGAGCACGTGTGTGTCGAGCAGAATCACCGCGAGCCCTTCCAGGCGGAGGAAGCGACCACTGGAGTCGTGATGTCTCCGGCGATCTCGAGCTCTCCGGCCAGACATCCGAAGACCTCACGGGAGGGTTCGTCGACGGGAAGCAACTGCGCCACCGGTTTGCCCTTTTTCGTGATCACGACGGGCTCACGGCGAGCGTTGACTTCGTCCATGATTTTCAGGCAACCGGCCTTGAATCTCCCGGCGGGAATGCTCCTCATGGTCATCTCTCCAAGACCATGGTTATATCATGATGGTCATGAAACCGGGCCGCCTGGATGAGCGAGTCCCCCGTGGACGCGGCCCGCCCGTAAGGGCCGAGCCGGGAGCCGGCGGCGATCGTCACGATGTCAGGCCCATTCGGCGCACGAGGTCCTGGAAGCGCGGTTCAGACCGGAGCGCGTCGAGCCGCGGCTCGAGGTGGATCCACGGCACGTACCAGTTGCGGTCCTCGTAGGACTTTTCCAGCCAGTCGAGTGCCGCCTGCTTGTCACCGAGCGAAAGCGATACCACCGCGAGGTCGTGGCGTGACACGTAACGCTTCGTCGTCAGCGCCTTCAGCTCCTCGAAGAATTTCATCGCGCCGGCACGATCACCGGTCATGGCGCGGATCCGGCCCAGGTCTGCGAGGATCTCGGGAGGCGACGCTCCCACCGCCTCGGTCATCTTGCGCGCCCGCTCGAACGCCGCCGCCGCTTCCTTCAGCTGCCCCTTCTGCTCGTGGGCCATTCCGAGGAAGATCTCGGCGTAGAAGTAGGTCGGGTCGATCTCGAGGGTGTGCCGCAGCTGCCGGATTGCTTCGTCGTACCGGCGCGCGTAGTAGGAGTTGAAGGCCGCCATGAAGTTCGACTCCGTCGAGAGCGGATCGAGCTCGAGAGCCCGGGCGTTTTCCCGTGCGGCTTCGTCGAAGCGCCCGCGGGAGCCGAGGAAGCCCGCGTAGAAGTGGTGGGCGGTCGCGTCGGCGGGATTGAGCTCCGTCGCGCGTCGGAGCTCCTGCTCCGCGCCCGCCCAGTCGTAGTCGTGGAGGAATTTCGCCATCCCGAGGTACGTGTGACCTTCCGAGAGCGTCGGATCGAGTTCGATCGCCTTCGACGCCGCCTCCTTTCCGAGCACGAACGCCTCCCGCGCCGGCATGTACCAGTCGGCCAGCCAGAGGATGTAGCTGTACGCGAGACCGGCGTGAGCGGGCGCATAGTTGGGATCGAGTGCGAGCGCCTGCCGGAAATAGGCGATCCCCTTCTGAACGTCGGGGATCGTCACCTTCCGGGCGTGATGGAACCCCTTGAGATACGCCTGGTAGGCCTCGGGGTTCGTCGTGGCGCTCTTCGCCAGGCGCGCCTGCTGCTCCCCGGTCAGGCGCACCTTCAGCGTTTCGGAGATCTCCTTCGCGATCTCCTCCTGCACCGTCAGCACGTCCGAGAGTCTCCTCTCGTACCGTTCCCCCCAGATCTGGCGGTTGTCGCGCGTGTCGACGAGCTCGGTCGCGATCGAGAGCCGATCCCCCAGCTGCGTCACGCGCCCGGTCACGATCGCGCGAACTCCGAGCTCGCGCGCGACTGCACCGGGGTCCTGGTCCTTCCCCTTGAAACGGAAGGCCGAGGCGCGGGAGATGACTTTGACGTCCGGCAGACGAGAGAGCTTGTTGATCAGGGTTTCGGTGATTCCGTCGCTCAAGTACTCCGATTCCGGGTCGGCGCTCGCGTTCGCGAACGGAAGGACCGCGAGCGAATCGATCGGCTGGCGGCCCCGCACGCGCGGGATGACGGCGAAGGCCGCGATCAGAACGGCGAGGGCGACCGCCGATCCGATCGCGACGCGACGGGACCGGATCGGAAGCCGCGGCGCAACGCGAGACCGAGTTGTGGTCGACAGGCTGGCCAGCGCGAAGGCCAGGTCCCGGGCGGACTGGAAGCGTTCGCCGGGCGACTTTTCGAGGCAGCGGCGCACGATCTGCGCGAGCGCGGGTTCCGCGGTCGAGAACGAGGGCGCGAGCTCCGGCTCGGCGTTCAGGACCGCGCTCATCGTGTCCGCGGCGGACGCTCCGCGGAACGCGCGCCTCCCCGAAAGCATCTCGTACAGGACGGCTCCGAGCGCGAAAATGTCGGAGCGATGGTCCGCGGGTTGTCCGCGAACCTGCTCGGGCGACATGTAACCGACCGTGCCCATCACCACGCCCGGCTCGGTGGCGACCCCCGCCGTTGGCGCTTCGGTTTCCCGGCCCGCCGCCGATTCGGTGGCTGTGAGCCGTGCGAGCCCGAAATCGAGCAGCTTCACGCGCCCGTCGTTCGTGACGAACACGTTCTCGGGTTTCAGATCGCGGTGCACGATCCCCCGTTCGTGCGCGGCGGCGAGACCCTGGGCGGCCTGTGCCGCGTACTCGACCGCCTTGCGTGGCTGAAGGGCGCCGGCTGCGAGCCTCTCCCGCAGTGTGGCCCCCTCGAGAAGCTCGGCGACGGCATAGACGACGCCGCCGTCGCTTCCGAAGTCGTGGATGGCGAGAATGTTGGGATGGGAAAGCGCCGCGACCGCGCGCGCTTCGCGCTCGAACCGGGCGAGCGCCGCAGAATCCTGCGCCAGCCGTTCCGGCAGCACCTTGATCGCCACCGTGCGGTCGAGCCGCGTGTCCCGCGCCCGATAGACCTCTCCCATCCCGCCGGCGCCGAGCGGCGACAGGATCTCGTAAGGGCCGAGACGGTCTCCGGCGGCGAGCGTCAAGGCGGAGAGGCGGCGACGACGCCGACGTTCGCCACGGTGTCGCCCTTCTTCATGGAAGGGACGGAACAGATGTAGAGGACGACTCCGGACGTCGGTGAAAGCGCCTCGAAGATCGGTCGGCCCATGAAGTCGGTCACGTAGCCGACGCGCGTTCCCTGCGCGACGTAGCTCCCCTTCCGGACGACCGGGTGGAAGAGACCCGTTTCGCCGCTCACGATCGTCTTGACGGACTCGATCCACACGGGAGGCTCGACCCGAGTCGGAGCACCCGACAGCATCTTCAGGTACCGCATGACCGAGAGCGTGCCGTCGACCAGGGCCGCGACGTCGTCCGGCTCGACCGTCCCGGCGTGTCCCGCCTCGACGGTGATCGAGGGCTTGCCCCGCGTCGTCGCGGTGTTCTCGAGATAGCGCGACGCGTTCGGATCCTTCGGCCGCTCGGTCGAGACGATGACGTGGTCGAGACCGAACGCGAGGACCATATCCCTCGAAATCGCGTCCTGCGCGGCGTTGCCGGTTTTCGTCCAGTAGCTGTACGGCCGCAGGTCCTCGTCGAGGTCGCCGCCGTGCAGGTCGATCAGGTGGTCGCACTTCTCGACCACCTCGCGCGTGATCGCGAACGACGCGCGCTCCGTCTGCGTGCCGTCCGCCTTTCCGGGGTAGAAGCGGTTCATGCTCTTGCCGTCGACCGGGTTGACGTGGGGGACTTTCTGGACGAAGGAAGGCACGTTGACCAGGGGAACGAGAACCACGGTGCCGGAGATGGCCGCCGGATCCAGGAGCTGAACGAGCTTCGCGACCGCGACGATCGAGGCGTACTCCGTGCCGTGCGCGCCCGAGACGAGCGCGAGGACGGGGCCCGGCTTCCTCCCCCGGATCACGGCCACGTCGATGCGGGTGCCGGGATCGACTCCCGCCGGCACCTCGATGGCGCCGAATGCCTTCTGTCCCGGCGCGGCGGACGCCGTCCCGACCGCGAACGGCGGGGACGTCTCGGGCGGCGCCGCGAGCGTGAAAGCCAACACCAGGCTCGCCAGGTTGAAACTCATCAGAGGCTGCGGCGATTCTATCGAGTCGCTTTTTCCGCCCCGACTTCGCTAGCATCCGCGCGGGAGGCGACATGCCGAAGTTCGTGATCGAGAGAGAGATCCCGGGGCTCGGGAACCTGTCCGACGAAGAGGTAAAGGCGATCGCGCGCAAGTCGAACGAGGTTCTGACGTCCCTCGGCCCCGAGATCCAGTGGCTGCACAGTTACGTCACGGGCGACAAGATGTACTGCGTGTACATCGCACCCGACGAGAACCTCATCCGCGAGCACGCCCGCCGGGGTCAGTTCCCGGCAAACCGGATTTCCGCGGTCCGTCGGCTCGTCGATCCGATGACGGCGGTCTAGGGGCGGCGGTCAGCTCTCCGCGACGAGGAGAGCCTCGACCGCGTTCTCGAGCGGCGTCGTCCAGCCTTCCATCCACGCGGCCGCGCCCTCCGACCCGAGCTTCTTCCGCGCCGACTCGAGAGTGCCCTCGAGTTTCGCCTGTTCGGAGGGCCCGAGCGGAGTCCCGAGGGAATGGCGCAGCGCCGCCGCCGATCCGGCAAGCGAGAGCGCCTTTTTCGCCTCCCCACGGTCGGCGGCCGCGCCCGCGAAACTCTCGAGTATCTGCGCCACGCCCCGCTTGTAGTCGAGGTCCTGGAAGATCTGGAGGCTCTCACGGTAGAGCGGAAGAGCCGCGGCGAGATCCGCTCGTTCGCGCGCGAGGTTCCCGAGGTCGGCGAGAGCGAGCGCGGTGCCCCACCGGTCCCCGAAGGCGCGAAAAGTGGCCAGGCTCTCCTCGTAGAGCCTTTGCGCCTCCTCCGGGTTTCCCTGTTCACGCGCGACGTCCCCCTTCTTGTTCAGCACTCGCGCGGCCGCCGTCGCGTCGCCGATCTCGCGGAAGATCTCGAGCGCCTCGTCATAGAGGGAGCGCGCACTCGCGTGGTCCCCCTGTTCCTTCACCACGCTCGCGAGGTTCGAAAGCGAGCGCGCGACCGCGGCCCGGTCGCCCAGCTCCCGCCAGACCTCGAGATTCCGCTCGGAGAGCGCGCGAGCGGCCGCGACGTCCCGGCGGTCGAGCGCGTGGACCGCGAGCGCGTTCAGCGAGACTGCCGCGGCCCATCTGTCGTTGGTTTCCTGATTGATCGCGAGGCTCTCTTCGAGGTACGCGCCGGCCCGGGGGTAGTCCTTCTGGATCCCGGTGAGCACGCCGTCCGCGAACAGAGCCCGCGCGCGGACTTTGTCGCGCACGGCGGCTCCGGGAAGCGCGAGAAGCCTGTCCAGCCATTCGCGCCCCTCGGCGATGAACTCCCTTCGCTCCCAGAACTGGAAAAGGGCGCCGCCCAACCGCAGCCCCCACTGCGCCTGGTTCGTCCGTGTGAGCCAATCGAGCGCCGCGAGAAAGTTCAGGTGCTCCCGGTCGCACCGCTCGAGCCAGGCAGACGAGTCGATTCCCGAGTCGGCCGAGCCGACCTCCTCGGCGAGCACCAGACAGTAGGCCGCATGGGCGCGGCGCGTGATGGGCTCGTCCGGCGACGCCGCGAGGCGCTCCAGCGCGTATTCCCGGAGCGTGTCGAGCATGACGAAGCGCGGCTCCTCCCCGTTGGCGTCCACCTGCCGCACGAGACTCTTGTCCACCATCGATGACATGCCATCGAGCGGGTCGACGTCGAGGTCGCCCGGCGCGTTGCAGACCGCCTCGACCGCCTCGAGCGTGCACCCGCCTACGAAGACCGCCAGACGTCGGAAGAGCTTCTGCTCGTTCTCGTTCAGGAGGTCGTGACTCCACTCGATTGCCCCGCGCAGCGTGCGCTGCCGCGCCGGAAGATCGAGAGCGCCCCCGGTCAGGAGTTGCAGACGCTTCTCGAGTCTCGATTGCATGGCCGAGGGAGAGAGGAGTTTCACGCGTGCCGCCGCCAGCTCGAGCGCGAGCGGCAGCCCGTCGAGCCGCCCGCAGATCTCGACGATGGCCGCCGCGTTCTCCTTCGTGAGCGTGAAGTCCGGCTTGACCGCCTGCGCCCGCTGGAGGAAGAGAGCGACCGCCTCGTATCCCGTGAGCCGCTCGAGGGACGGAAGCGCCCCGGCCTCGGGCAGCGCCAGCGGCGGCACCGGGAACTCGTGTTCTCCGTAGACGTGAAGAGGCGAGCGGCTGGTGACGACGACCTTGAGCCCGGGCCCGGCGGCGACCAGCTCGGCGACCGTCGAGGCGGCCGCGAGGAGCTGCTCGAAGTTGTCCAGCACGAGAAGCGTCGGCGCGCGCTTTCCCGCGAGGTGCTCTTTGAGCGAGTCGCGAAGGGTCTGGCCTGCGGTGTCGTGCACGCCGACCGTTCGGCAGATCGCCGCGACGAGCTCGTCGGCATCGCGGGCGGAGTCGAGCGGGACGAACGACACGCCGCCCGGAAACCGGCTCGACATTTCCTCGGCGACCTGCAATGCGAGGCGGGTCTTTCCGATGCCGCCGAAACCCGTGAGGCTCACGATCCGGACGTCGGGTCGCCCGATCAGCGCGGCGAGGTCGGCCCGCTCCTTCTCACGGCCGACGAATCG
>DASUAD010000050.1:0-2139 GCA_035763965.1 Thermoanaerobaculia bacterium
GTGTCGCGAGCGGCGGGGGAGCCGAGGCCGGGATCGCGGAGGCGCGTCGCGAGACGAGCGCGGACAGGTCGAACGATTTCGCGCGGCGCGACCCGGCGCGAACGACGGTCCCGCTGCCGACGCGGGTCGCAGCGAGACCCACTTCCTGGAGACGCCGGTACGCGGCCTGCACGCTGCCGCGATTGATCGAGAGCGACGCGGCGAGCTCGCGGGTCGTTGGGAGGCGCGAGCCCTCGGTGAACAGCCCCGTCTCGATCCGCGCTGCGAGCGCCGCGAAGAGCTGCTCGGAGAGCGGCTCCCGGGAGGAGCGGTCGAGAGCGATCGAGCTCAGGTGATCCAATTGGTCCGCCATCGGGCCAATTGTATTGGCCAATTGGGTTACTGCGTCAAGAATTATTTGTTAATTGATTGACGGATAAAGAAATTTTGGCGAAAATCGCCGGACGTTGGGAGTGATGGGAGATTCTGAGCTAAGTGACTACTCCATCAATCAATTAGAAGCTCACGCCCCGTGCTTTCGGAGCTCGTCGTCCAGGCGCTGGGCGAAGAGAAAATCCTCGTCCCGCGGCGAGACGTTCTTCCTCTTCGCCAGCGCCGCGCGAACTCTCTCCTCCATGGCGTCGAGCTCCCGGTACGCCTCGGTCAGGTCCCGCACGATCGCCCGGCGAACCGTCTCGTCGTCGGCCTTCTGCGTGAGGTTCAGGTTGTCTTTCAGCTTTTTCGCGAGCACGCGCGAGAGATAGAGCACGCGATCCGGCGACGTCTTCATTCATCGCCCCGCCCGCGGGCCGCGAGGAGCTCGTCGGTCAACGGGTGCCGGAAGAGCTGCTCGACGACCGCCGGCGAGAGGACCACGACGTCGGCGCCCATGAGCGCCGCGTCGAGCACGTGGATCGGGTTGCGCAGCTCCGAGACCACGATCTGCGTCTGAAACCCGTAGTTGTCGTAGACGCGGATGATCTGCTCGACGAGATCCATGCCGATCGCGCCGACCTCGTCGAGCGGACCCACGGCCGGCGCGACGTAGCTGACGTTCGATTTCGCCGCGATCAGCGCCTGAGCCGCCGAGTAGCACGCCGACGCGCACACGGCGATCTGGTCCTGAGCGAGCAGCCGAGCGACGCGCATGCCCTCGGGCTGCGCCGGGAGCCGCACGACGACGTCTTTGCCGAGCTTCACGAGCTCGCGCGCGTCCTTGTACATGCCCTTGGCGTCGTTCGAAGTCGGCTCGACGCAGACGGGCCCGTCCGTCAACGAGGACAGCTCGCGCACCGCCCGGCGGTAGTCGGCGCCCGCCTGCTCGGCGGCTGCTCCGGAGAGCCAGATCCCGTCCAGGAGGCCCCACTCACGGACCCTCTTCGCCTCGTCGGCGACGGCCGTCTCGAGAAAAAAGCGCATGGGTGGCGCGGGATTCTATCCCTCACCACGGTCACCCGAATTCGGGCGTCCTCACGATTCGGTAGACGGCAGACGGGAGACGAGATGAACGTTCTTCGCCTTCCGTCTCCCGTCTTCCGTTTTCCGGCCCGGTGGGCGAGAGCTACTCCTCGTCGTCGAGGAAGGGGGTCTTGCCGCCGCCTTCTTTCGGCTTCGGACCGGGGCCCCTGGACTCGGGCGCGGCCGGGACCGGCAGCGCCGCCTGCGGCTCCTCGTCGCCGTCTTCGGGCTCGGCGAGCTTCGCCACGGCGACCACGCGGTCCCCCTCGTCCAGGTCGATCAGCTTCACGCCCTGCGCGGCGCGGCCGGTCTCGCGGATGTCCTTGACCTTGATCCGGATCAGCATGCCGCTCTGGGTGATGAGGAGCAGCTGGTCCGCGTCGGTGACCGACTTGATGCCCGCGACCGGACCGTTCTTCTCGGTCACCTTGATGTTGATGACGCCGGAGCCTCCGCGCCCCTGGTAGCGGTACTCCAGGGCCTCGGAGCGCTTGCCGTAGCCCTTCTCGGTGACGGTCAGGAGATGCCCGTGCTCCTCGACGACGTCCATCTCGACGACGAAGTCGCCCTCTTTCTTCAGGGCGATGCCCCAGACGCCGGTCGTGTCGCGGCCCATCGGTCGGACGTCCTTCTCCGAGAAGCGGATCCCCTGGCCGAGGTGCGTTCCGATGAAGATCTGCCGGGTGCCGTCGGTCACGTGCA
>DASUAD010000051.1:0-2347 GCA_035763965.1 Thermoanaerobaculia bacterium
GGCGCTCGCGAGGTCGATCGCGCTCGAGCCCGAGATCATCATGTACGACGAGCCGACGACGGGGCTCGATCCGCTGACGTCCGAGAAGATCGCGCAGCTCATCGCGGATTTGAACGTCCGACTCCAGATCACTTCGATCGCCGTCACGCACGACATCGTAGCGGCACGCACCGTGGCCGACCGCATCGCGTTCCTGCATCAGGGAAGGTTTCAGTTCATCGGGACCTTCGAAGAGGCGGCGCGCGGGGGTCATCCGGTCCTTCAGGAGTATTTTCGTTCGATGGGGTTTCCGTGCGGGACCGGCCTCTACGCCGCGCCCGCCGCTGGAGGGAGCTGATGGCGATCGAGTCGCCCGTCGGACGGCGCTTCCGGGTGGGCATCGTGGTGCTGGGCGCTCTTGTCTTCCTTATGTTCGGAATCCTGATGGTCGGAAAGCGGGCGCACCTTTTCACCGCGAAGCTCCCGTATCAGACGCAGTTCGACTCCGCCGCGGGGCTCGTCGCCGGAAACCCGGTCCGGCTGAACGGGGTGACCGTGGGCAACGTCCTCGAGGTGAATCTCTCTCCCAATCCCGCCGACCGCACGGTGCGCGTCGTCTACGAGGTGGATCGCAAGGTCGCGCCGCGCCTGCGAACCGGAACGACCGCATCCATCAAGACGATCGGTCTGCTCGGCGACAAGTACATCGAGCTTTCCGGCGGCCTCCCCGAGGAACCGATCGTCCCTCCCGACGGCGAGATCAAAGCGGCCAAGGGCGCGGGTCTCGAGGACATTCTGGCCGGCGGCGGCGACCTCGTGGCCGACCTCGGCGGCATCGCTCGTTCGTTGAAGGCGATCCTCGGGAGGATGGAAAAGGGAGGGGTCGGACAGAACCTGAACGCGACCCTTTTGAGCTTGAGCGAAGTCCTCGGCAAGATCAACCGGGGCGAGAGCCTCGCCGGCAAGCTCCTCGCCGACCGCCGCTACGGCGAGCAGACCGGCGCGTCCCTGTCGGCCGCGGTCACGTCGCTGCGCAACGTGTTCGGAAAGATCGAGAAAGACATGGCGAGCGGCGAGGGGATGCTCCCGGCGCTCCTCTCCGACCCGGAAGGTAAGAAGAAGGTCTACGACCTCGTCGACAAGCTCGGCGCGACTGCGTCGTCCCTCGCGGCGACCGCCGAGAACCTGAACTCCGGAAAAGGCGCCCTTCCGACGCTGCTCCACGACGAGGCGTTCTCCCGCGAGTTCACGGGCAACCTCCAGAGCCTTTCCCGACGGCTCGACTCGATCGCCCGCAAGCTCGACGAGGGCCAGGGGACGGTGGGGAAGCTGATCAACGATCCCGCCATCTTCGACGCGGCCAACCACCTCGTCGTCGGGATCGACGAGTCGAAGCTGCTGCGGTGGCTGATCCGCAACCGGCAGCGGTCCGGTATCCGAAAGAAATACCGGGATGCACAGGCGGCCGCAACCGCGGCGGGTCAGGCGCCGGACGGGAACGACCTTGCCGCCGAAGTCGCGGCGCCGCCGCCGGCGCCGACGGTGACTCCGAAGCCTTGAACCTCCTGGTCACGGGGGGGGCCGGGTTCATCGGCTCTCACCTCACCGGCCGCCGCCTCGCACGTGGCGACCGGGTCGTCGTTCTCGACGACTTCAACGACTTCTACGATCCGGCGATGAAGCGCGCCAACGTCGCGCCGTTCCGGGGCAACTCCGCGTTCCGCCTCGTCGAGGGCGACATCCGCGATCGAAGACTCGTCGAGAAGACGTTCGCCGAAGAGAGATTCGACGCGGTCCTGCATCTCGCGGCGCGCGCGGGGGTTCGGCCGTCGCTCACGCAGCCGATTCTCTACGAGGAGGTCAACTGCATCGGAACGCTTCACCTCCTCGAAGCCGCGGCCGCCCGGGGCCGTCCACTCTTCGTCTTCGCGTCTTCGTCGTCAGTTTATGGCATCAACTCCAAGCTCCCTTTCGCCGAAGACGATCCGATCGAGCGGCCCATCTCTCCGTATGCGACGACGAAACGAGCGGGAGAGCTGCACGTGTTCACGGCTCACCACCTTCACGGCCTGCCGGCCTGGTGTCTGCGATTCTTCACGGTGTACGGGCCGCGGCAGCGCCCCGAGATGGCGATCGCCCGGTTCGTTCGCTCGATCGAGGCGGGGCTTTCGATCCCATTCTACGGAGACGGGAGCTCGCGGCGCGATTACACGTACGTCGACGACATCGGCGACGGGGTCGAGGCGGCGCTCGACCGAGGAGAACCGGAGAGCGGGTTCGAGATCGTGAACCTCGGCGGGGCTCACCCCGTCACCCTGTCCGAGCTCGTCTCCTCGATCGAGGAGGCGACCGGCCGCAAAGCGCATCT
>DASUAD010000052.1:0-2017 GCA_035763965.1 Thermoanaerobaculia bacterium
GAGTGCGACGACGACGCCGGTCAAGATGAGCAGCTTGCGCGAGGACATCGACTGCCGGGCCTCAGTCTCGCCGGCGATACCAGACCCAGACGCCGAGCACGACGGCGAGAGCCGGCAGGCCGATGATCGAGAAGAGTCCGATGCGTCGGACCTGCGCCTGAGTAAGCGAGAGTGACGCCTGCTCCGGGGTCTTGGGTGCGATGCCGATCTGCTTCTCGGAGCCGGTCAACCAGTGAATCGAGTTCAGGAGGAGGTTCGCGTTGCCGGCGTTTTCGAGGGCGCCGTTCGTGGCGAAACGGGAGTTGCCGACCACGACCAGCCGCGGCTTCCTGGCGGGGGTCTTCTCGTCCTCCGCGGGACCGACGACGACGGCGAGACCGACCGGTCCGGGCGTGTCCTGCGGATCCTTCTTGACCTGCTCCTCGAGGTGCGCGAGCGACGTTTCACCCCAGCCCTCCGGTGAAGTCTCCACGAGCACGACGGGCGTGCCCGGCGCGGCGGCGGCGGCGCCGGCTTTCGACACGGACCGCGCGAGCGGGAGAATGACCGGCAGACCCTCCCCCGAGAGCGCGCGGACGATCGGATGAACGCCGTAGCGGTTCGCGAAGACGGTCTCGGCGCCGACGAGCGGGAGCGCGTTGGAGGGATCCACGACGATGTCGTTTCCGAGCTTGACGCCCTGGCCGGCGAGGATCCTGCCGAGGGCGTAGTCGGGAGCCGGCGAGCCTGCGGCCGGCAGCACGGGATCGAGGAGGAGGAGAACGCGCCCTCCGGCACCGAGGTATTTCTCGAGCGCCGCCGCTTCCGGCTCGAGAAAAGCGGTGCGGGGTCCCGCGACGACGATCGCGTCGGCGTCCGCCGGAACCGAGTCCTTCCCGAGCGACTCCCACTTCGCAACCGTCAGGTTGTCGCGCTCGAGAAGCTGCTTCGCCTCGGCGAGCCCGCGCCCGCGCTCTCCCGAGTCGAGCGACGCCTCGCCGTGGCCGGCCGAGAAATACACGCGGGGCGTCCGCGCTTCCGTGACGGCGAGGATCGCGGAGGTAAAAGCCTCTTCCCCTTTGAACGCCTTGATTTCCGGCGCGCCCCGGCCCATCTGCCCGGCGAAGTCGTAGTCGGCGAGCTTGTCCTCCTCGACGTATTTCTTGCGGTCGCCGGAGCGGAAGACGACCGTCGATTGTCGGATGCCGAACTCCCGCACGAGCGCCTCCGCGCGCGCGGGGTTTCGTTTCGGGTCGAGGTACTCGACCTCGATCTTCGGCGAGAGGGCGCGGTAGCGGGCGAGAAGCTCGGAGACCGGCGTCCAGAGCCGCGAATCCCGGTCCATGAAGACGGTGATCCGCACCGGCTTCGTGAGGCCGCCGACGAGCTTCCGCGTCGTCGTCGAGAGGCTGTAGAGGCGGGTTTTCGTCCAGTCGCCGCGAAACCAGTGTCGCGACCCGAGCCAGTTCACTCCGATGAGAAGCGCGATGCCCAGTGCGATGGCCGCCGCGGACGTTCCGGCGCGCTCGGCGCGGCCCCGGTTCAAGGGGTCTCCTTCTTCGCCGACAACGAAATGGTCGTCAGGAAGAGAAAAAAGGCCGTCGCGGAGAGGTAGTAGATGATCCTCCGCGTGTCCACCACCCCGCGCGAAAACTCCTCCATGTGGTCCCAGAGGTTGAGGTAGCCGAGCGTCTCGCTCTTCTTCGGATCGTTCGAAAGAGTCTCGAGGAGCCCGGCGGAAAACACCGGGATCAGCATCGCGAAGGCGAGGATCGCCGCCACGATCTGGTTCTTCGTCAGGGTCGAAGCAAAAGTCCCGATGGAGAGAAAGTAGCCGCCGATCATCGCGATCGCGAGATACCCGCCGGCGACGGGCCCGAGATCGATCGGCGTCTGGGTCCGAAGGATCCAGACGTAGACGAGAGTGGGCGCCCAGAGCGTCAGGAAGAATCCGAGAGCGCCGACGAATTTCCCGAGAACGACGGCCGTCTCCGAGACCGGCGAAGTGAGCAGCGTCTCGATCGTCCCCGACTTCCTC
>DASUAD010000053.1:0-8809 GCA_035763965.1 Thermoanaerobaculia bacterium
GAACTGCGATCCCGCCTCGGTGACGCCGAGGTGGAGCGGGTAATCGCTCTGCCGCGAGAACAGCCTGTACGCGTCCACCATCATCGGGACGTTCGATGCCTTGAGCGACACCTTCGTCTGGAAGAACGCGAGCGACTCGAGAATCTCGATGTGGCGGAACGCGGACTCGACCATCGCCTCCGGCGTCGGCTCGCCGGACTTTTTCAGCAGGTCTTTCTCGAGCGATCCGGCGTTGACGCCGATGCGGATCGGGATTCCTCTGTCGGCCGCCATGCGCGTGACTTCCTCGACCTTCCAGCGCGCGCCGATGTTGCCCGGGTTCAGTCGGAGGCCCGTGACGCCTCTTTCCATGACGCGGATCGCGCAGCGGTAGTCGAAGTGGACGTCGGCGATGACCGGGACCGAGGAGCCGGCGACCAGCTTGTCGAAGACGTCGGCGGCCTCGATCGTGTTCGCGGTGACGCGGACGATCTCGCAGCCCGCCATGATCATGTCGCGGATCTGCCAGAGCGTCGCCTCGACGTCGGCGGTCTCGGTCTTCGTCATGGACTGGACCGTGATGGGGGCGCCGCCGCCGATGAGAACGGATCCGAGGCGGATCTGCCGGGTCTTCCGCCGCGGCGCGAGAGTGCGCCGGGGCGGGGCCTCGGCGGGGGGTGAGTTCAGGACGGGAAGCTGAGCCATCGGCCCCCTCCTAAGGCACGCCCGAACCCCCGGCCGCCCCTCACCCCTGCCCTCTCCCCGCAGGCGGGGAGAGGGAGTACTCGTGGCGGCGCGGGCGCTCCGCGCACGCCGCGGCGGTCCTCTAGAAGGGCCACCACTTCGCGGGGATGTTCTTCGCGAGGTCGTTGTACAGAACGACCGTGATGAGCGCGAGGATCATCAGGAAGCCGATCTGCAGGATTCGCTCCTTGACCTTCAGCGAAAAATCCCGTCGCGCGATCCCCTCGAGCGAGAGCAGGAAAAGATGTCCGCCGTCGAGCACCGGGATCGGAAGGAGGTTGAAGATGCCGAGCTGCAGCGAGATCGCCGCCATCAGGGACAGGAGCGGCACCGCGCCGGTGCGCGCCGCCTCCCCCGAGAATTTCGCGATGTCGAGCGGGCCGGACATCGACCGCATGCTCGCCTTCCCGCGGAACAGGCGCCCGATCACGGCGAGCGTCATACGGAAGTCCGTCTCGACGCGACGCCAGCCCTCCTGGAACGCCTGGCCGACCGGGAACCGTTCGAGGACCTCGGGAAGATCGGGCACGACCTGGACGCCGACCTTCCACGAGCCGTCCGGCTCGCGGCGCGGCTGCACCGTCGTCTTCAAGGGCTTTCCGTCTCGCTCGAACGTCACCGGGAATGGTCCGGGGGCCGACTTCGCCACGGCCTCGACGAACTTCGAGAACGTCTCCTCCGGAGATCCGCGGATCTCTTTGTCGGCAACGGAGAGGATGACATCGCCCTTCTCGAGCCCCGCGGTCTCGGCTGGAGCTCCGGTGATCACCATCGAGATGCGCGGGCGAACCGACGTCCCGAAATCGGGGAAGAGTCCGACGTAGCCGAGGTCGTACTTGTCTCTCGCCGCCGGGACGACGTCGAGCGCGGCTTTCTGTCCATTCCGGTCGACGACGACCTGGAGTTTCTCGCGCGCGTTCAGGCCGAAGATGAAAAGCGCGTCCCGCCAGCGGGGCGTCGCCTTTCCGTCGATCGAAAGGATCCGGTCGCCCGGCTGGAACCCGGCGGTTGCCGCGGGTGAGCCCGACTCGACGACCTTCACGACGGGCGCCTCGAGCTCGTAGGCGGGAACCTGGACGCCGACGACGAATACCGTGGTGTGGAGCAGGAAGGCGAGGACGATGTTCATGGCCGGACCGGCGAGCAGGATCAGTGCACGCTGCCAGCGCTTGCCGACCGGGCGCGCCTCGGTCGAGCTGCCTTCCGCGAGCGTCGACTCGTCGGGACCGAGCCCGATCACCCGCACGTAGCCGCCGAGCGGGATCGCGGAAACGCGGTAGTCGGTCCCCCTCCATTTCCGGCCGAAGAGCCGTTTCCCGAACCCGAACGAGAACACCTCGACGGGAAACCGGAACGCCTTGGCGAGGGCGAAGTGCCCGAACTCGTGGACGACGACGAGCACGGAAAGCACGACGAGAAGCGCGAGTGTATTGCCGATGATCGTCATGAAAGCCCTGTTTGCCCCCGATTGGTCAGCGCGAATGTCCGAAGCAACTTCAGCTCGCCCGGGCGAGTGTCCGGAGGATCCGCGACGCCGACTGACGGGCCTCCCGATCGATCTGCTCGGCTTCCTCGACGGTCGCCGGAGCGGGTACCCTGCCGTGGGCGAGAGCGGTCTCGGACACCACCGCAACGATGTCCGGGAACGAAATCTTCCCCTCCAGAAAGGCCTCGACGGCGACCTCGTTGGCCGCGTTGACCACCCCCGGCGTGCCTCCGCCGGCTTCGAGGGCCGCCCGCGCCAGGGCGAGGGCGGGGTAACGCTCCGGGTCGACCTGCTCGAACTCGAGACGTCCGAGCGCGACGAGGTCCAGTCGGCCGAACGGGTTCGGGAGCCGCTCCGGATAGGAGAGCGCGTAGAGGATGGGAAAGCGCATGTCGTTGCGCGCCATCTGTGCGACGAGAGAGCCGTCCACGAACTCGACGAACGAATGGATCACGGACTGGGGATGGAGGACGACGTCGATTTTCGCCGGCGCGACGCCGAAGAGAAAGTGCGCCTCGATGACCTCCAGGCCTTTGTTCATCATCGTGGCCGAATCGATCGAGATCTTCGGCCCCATCTTCCAGGTCGGGTGCGCGAGCGCCTCTTCGACGGTAATCGTCGAGAACGTCGAGAGGTCGCGTTCGCGCAGAGGCCCCCCGGAGCCGGTCAGGACGATCCGATCGACTTCGCCGGGCTGCCCGCACCGGATCGCCTGGTGGACCGCACTGTGCTCGGAATCGACCGGCACGATCTCGCCGCCGTTCGCACGCGCCGTCTCGACCATGAGTTGCCCGGCGACGACCAGCGCCTCCTTGTTCGCGAGAGCGAGGCGCTTGCCGGCGGCGAGCGCCGCGTGCGCCGACCGCAGACCCACCGCGCCGACGAGACCCGCGAGCACGACGTCCGCTTCGGGGAGAGTCGCTGCTTCCTCGAGGCCGGCCGGCCCCGCGACGATTCGCCCGCGGAACCCGGACGGGAGGCGCGACTCCAACCGCGCGACGTCCTCCTCGCGTTCCACGGAAACGAGGAGGGGTGCGTGTCGCTCGATCTGCGGGACGAGGCGGTCGAGGGACCTCCCGGCCGCGAGCGCCGCGACGCGAAACCGGTCCGGAAAGGAGCCGATCACGTCGAGCGCGGCGCGCCCGATCGACCCGGTCGAACCCAGGACGCTTACCGCTCGCGGCTCGACGCCGCGAGGAGAGAGTAAACGGCCGCTCACCAGCATCCCATGGCGAAGGAGCAATTGTAGCGGCGGGTCGTGCCCGTGGCAGAACTCAGGAACGGGCGAGAAACACCGCCAGCACCGGCCCGGCGTAGAGGAGCGAGTCGATCCGGTCATAGAAGCCGCCGTGCCCGGGCAGGAACGTCCCGGAGTCCTTGACGCCCGCGCCGCGCTTCCAGAGCGACTTCACGAGGTCGCCCAGCTGCCCCGCAGACGTCGCGAGGGCCCCGACGAGCGCGCCGCGAACCGGCCCGAGCTCCGGGAAGACCCACCACGCTCCCGCCGCGGCCCCGATCAGGGTCCCCCCGATGAGGCCCGCGATCGTTCCTTCCCACGTCTTGTTCGGCGAGACGCGGGGCGCGAGCTTGTGGCGTCCGAAGCGGCTCCCGATGTAGTAGGCGGCGGAGTCGCAACCCCACACCAGAATGAAGAGCAGGAGCACGGCTCGCGGCGCGACGATCCGAAGGACGCACATCGCCGTCGCCGGCAGCGCAATCGAAAGAACGCCGAAGACCGTGCCGCTCGCTCCGCCGAGCGCCGCCCGGACGTCCACCTTCGCAAAAAGCGGCGCGAGAGACGCGAGGAAAACGAAGGCGAGCAGGCCGACGAGCCCGACGGTGATCCGGGGAACCGGTCGAGATTCGTAGCCCCAGAACGACGCCCACCAGATGAGCAAGGTCGCGCCGCCAATCATGCCGACGGTCTTCGCGACCGCAAAGCCGCTTTTCTCGGCGAGCCGGTAGAACTCCCAGAGCGCCGCAAGCGTGATCGCCGCGACGAGCAGGTTGAAAGCGATCGGCGGCGCGAAGAAAAGAACGGCGAACACGATCGGGATGGCGACCGCCGCGGCGAGCTCGCGTCGCCCGAACCTCATCCGACGAGGACTGTCTTTCGCGCCCCCCGGGATTTCGACCCTGGAACCTGGATCTTTCTCATCCCGCCGCCTGTCCGGGCTCCGGACGCCCCGCGTCGATCACGCCTCCGTAGCGGCGCTCGCGCTTCTGGAAGTCGAGAATCGCCTCGAAGAGGTGGCGCTTCCGGAAGTCGGGCCAGAGCGTCGGCGTCACCCAGATCTCGCTGTAGGCGATCTGCCAGAGAAGGAAGTTCGAGACCCGCATCTCTCCCGACGTGCGGATGAGGAGATCGGGGTCCGGGACGCCGGCGGTGCCGAGACGCGATCCGAGAGTCTCTTCGTCGATCTGTTCGGGCGTGAGCCGGCCGGCCGCGACGTCGCCCGCGAGCGACCGGCACGCGTCGACGATTTCCGTCCGCCCGCCGTAGTTCAACGCGATGTTGAACGTCATCCCGCGGCAGGAAGAGGTGGCCGCGAGGCCGCGGGACAGCTCCTTCTGAACGGACGCGTCGAGCTCGTTCATGCGCCCCACGACGCGGAATCGGATGTCGTTCTTCAGGAGGTTCGCCAGCTCCTTGTTCAGATACTCCTTCAGGAGGGACATGAGCGTGACGATTTCGAATCGCGGCCGCTTCCAGTTTTCGACCGAGAACGCGTAGAGAGTCAGCGCGTCGAGCTCGAGCCGCGCGCACGTCTCTACGACTTCGCGTACGGAGGCGATGCCCGCGCGGTGACCTTCGACGCGAGGAAAGCCGCGCTGTTTCGCCCACCGTCCGTTGCCGTCCATGATGACCGCGATGTGCCGCGGCAACCGCGCGAGGTCGATCTCGTCGAGGAGTTCCCGTTCGGAGGACCCGGGCTCGGCGAGGGCGTTGACGTCGATCACGACACGAGTTTAGCGCGCGGATACTCGACTTTCACGAGCGTCAACCCGTGGGCCGGCGCCTTCTGGGCGAGGAGCGCCCGGTCCCCGCTCTCCAGGATCTCCTTCATCCGCTCGGGCGGGAGCCGACCGCGCCCCACGTCCGCGAGCACGCCGCAGATTGTCCGCACCATGCCGCGCAGGAAACTGTCGCCGCGGAAGAGCGCCCGGATCTCGACGCCGTGCTCTTCGATCGCAACCGAGTGGAGAGTTCGCACCGATTCGCCGCTCGGTCGCCGCACTCCGAACACGCCGAAGTCCCTCCGGCCCGGGAGGTGCCCGGCCGCCGTCGCCATGCGTCGCGCGTCGGCGCCACGCGAGATCGGCGCGACGAAAGGCGCCTCGCGCGGCGGGATCACTTCCGCGCGGCTCCAGCGATAGAGGTAGTCCTTCCACAGAGCGTCGCGGCGTGCGTGAAATCCCGCTGCAGCCGGGGCGACCGCGAGCAGTCGCACGTCGCGCGGCAGGAGCGCGTTCACGCCGTCCCTGACCTCCCGCGGATCCCGCGGGCGCCGAAGGTCGAAGTGAACGACCTGCCCGTCCGCGTGGACGCCGGCGTCGGTCCGTCCGGCCGCGACCGCGCGAACGGCCTCGCCGTCGAAACCCGCGAGCGCTTCCTCGAGAACCGCCTGCACGGTGCGCGGCGCGTTGCGCTGGATCTGCCAGCCGTGGAAGTCGGTCCCGACGTAAGCGAGGACGGCACGGTATCTCTGAGGAAGGATGTCTTTCAACGGACGCCCCTCGCTTCGATTACTGCCCCTCACCCCAACCCTCTCCCCGCAAGCGGGGCGAGGGCGTGTCGGCGCGGCGTCTCGCTGCTTTGAAAAGCGACGTCGCGAGCAGCATCGCGAACGGACCGTACTCGATGAACCGGATGGCGGATGGCGTCAACCCGGCGAGCGGATGGAGGAGGCCGTACGCGAGCGGCGCCGCCGTGCAGAGGTACAGAAACGCCGGCTCGCGCCGCTTCGCTGCGAACGGGAGCACCCAGAGGAGGTACCACGGATGCAGCGTCGGCGAGCCGAGGAGCAGGGCCGCGAGCGACGCGAAGACCGCGAGCTCGACGTCCTTCACCGCGACGGCAATCCCCAGGAGGACGGCGCCAAGAGTGATCGCGAGCAGGACCCGCGCGAAGAACGCGGTGTAGAAGTAAGGAAATACCTTCTGCATCCACGGGCGGTGCTCCCGCTTCTCTTTCCATCGGATGTAGGCGGCCTTCGCTTTCGCGGGAAGGTCGGTCGATTCGACCGCCGCCGCCACGGCCGGATAGGCCAGCGAGTTGAACTCCCACCGCGTCGCGTAAGGTCCGAGCCCGACGGCGGGAGACGTTCCACCCCGCGCGGCCAGCGCCCAGACGGCGGCGGCCGTGACGAGGGCCGCTCCCGCGAATCGGAGCCTGCCGCGACGCACGAGCGGCAGCGCCGCCGCGATCGGGACGTACTTGACGAGGACCGACGCAGCGAAGGCGAATCCCGAAACGATCGGGCGGCGTCGCAGCAGGAACGCGACCGACGCGAGCACGAGAGCGGCCCCCAGCGCGTCCACGTGCCCCTGCCCCGCGGTCTCGGTGACCGGAAGCGGGTGGAACGCGTAGAGCGCCGCTCCGAACCTCGCGCCCGCTCCGCCGGTCGCGAGGATGAGAGCCACGACCGCCACGTCGGCCGCGGCAAAGAGCGCCTTCATCGCGAGCATCCCCGCGGCCGGAACGGATGCGGCGATGCGAAACGCCGCCTGAGCAACGGGCGGATAGATCGTCCGGTATTCCGGGTAGGCGAGCCGGCGCCGCAGGTGATCCGGAAACGGATCTTCGTATGCATCCGCGGGCGCGAATGCATACGGCGAACGTCCCGATGCCGCGACGCGTCCGTCCCACAGGTACCGGAAGGCGTCGTCGGACAGATCGGGCGCGCGCCACAGCAGGGTCAGCCGGAACGCGGCCGCGCACAGGAGAACGACCCGCCCGGAAGATGCGGATAAACTGCGAGCGGCGACGAGCGAGAGGAGGGAACCGGCGAAAAAGAGGAGGAGATAGGCGGCCAGGTGGGTTTTCGCGTCCGGAAGCACGGCGAATCCAACGAACAGTGCCTCTCCCGCGCCGAACACCAGCCAGAGCCGCAGGCGCCCTCCTCCGCCCGCACGCGGATGCACGTCACGCCCCAGATCGCGACCCTGATCGCCTACTACGTCGTCCTCACGCTTCTGGCGGTGTACGGCGTCCACCGGGCGTTCATGGTGCGCCTTTATTACCGGCACCGCGGCGACGACCCGCGGCCGGCCGGGAGCCTGGAGCTTCTCCCCGTCGTCACCGTTCAGCTCCCCCTTTACAACGAAGTCTACGTCGTCGAACGGCTTCTCGACGCGGTGATGGCGCTCGATTACCCGAGGGAGCTGCTCGAGGTGCAGGTGCTCGACGACTCGACGGACGAGACGCGGGAGGTCGTGCGCGCGGCCGTCGGTCGTTATCGAAAGGAAGGCTACGACGTCATCCACCTGACCCGGGAACACCGGCGGGGATACAAGGCCGGCGCCCTGCAGGCGGGTCTCGAGAGCGCGCGCGGCGAGTTCATTCTCATCTTCGACGCGGATTTCGTGCCGCAGCCGCAGATGCTCCGGCGCTGTCTCCCGCACTTCTCCGACCCGAAAGTGGGCATGGTCCAGGCGCGGTGGGACCATCTGAACCGCGAGTTCTCGCTCCTGACGCGAATCCAGTCGATCTTCCTGGACGGCCACTTCGTCATCGAGCACACGGCCCGCAACCGGTCCGGCCGCTTCTTCAACTTCAACGGGACCGCCGGAATCTGGCGGCGCCGCTGCCTCGAAGAGGCGGGCGGATGGCAAAGCGACACCCTGACCGAAGACCTGGACGCCTCCTATCGCGCGCAGCTCGCGGGATGGACGTTCCTCTATCTGAAGGACGTCGCCGTGCCGGCCGAAGTGCCCGTGGACATGAACGGCTTCAAGACCCAGCAGCATCGCTGGACGAAGGGCTCGATCCAGACCGGCCGGAAGCTCCTGCCCGAGGTCTTTCGGAGCTCGTATCCCTGGAAAGTGAAAGTCGAGGCTTTCTTCCACCTCACCGGCAACTTTTCCTACCTGCTCGTGGTCCTGCTCGCGCTTCTGATCCTGCCGGCGATCGTCATCCGCGAAGAGATCGGCTGGCGAAAACTCGCGATCCTCGATTTCCCCCTCTTCTTCGGAGCGACGCTGTCTTTCATCGCCTTTTACGCCTCGTCGCAGCGGGAAATCGGTCAGAACTGGCGGACGACGTTGAAATACCTGCCGTGTCTGATGTCGCTCGGCATCGGCCTGTCGCTCACGAACGTGCGAGCAGTGCTCGAGGGACTCGTGAACGGCCCGGCGGAGTTCACGCGCACGCCGAAGTACCGAATCGAAGGGGTGGCGGGAGAGTGGAGGAGCAAGAAGTACCGGGCATCTTCCAATCTCTCCTTCGCGGCCGAAGTCATTCTCGCCGGATACTTCCTCGTTGCTCTCCTGTTCGCCGCCGCGGAAGGCTACTGGGTAGGAGTCCCTTTCCTGCTCATCTTCTTCAACGGCTTCGCCTACACCGCCGCGATATCGACGATCTCCCGTTGGGGCGATGGC
>DASUAD010000054.1:0-11435 GCA_035763965.1 Thermoanaerobaculia bacterium
GAGGATACCGACGATCTCGGAGCGCGAGGCCCCCGGTACGACTCTCACGCGGAGCTCGAAACCGCCGTCGACCGCCCGCGCATAGGGCGGGTGCGTCTTCAGCGGACGCGGGGCCTCGTGGTTTCCCGTTTCTCGTTTTCCCTTTCCCGGAGAGCGACCCGCGGCCGAATTCCCGGAAGCTCGACGGCGAGACGCCGCTCGAGCTCGGGAAGTGCCGCTTCGATCGGCTTGCGCCACGCGGGGTCGAGCAGAGCGAGGGTCAGGCGCCGGCCGGAAAGCGCGGCCGGCTCGATCTTCCGGGCGAGAGGCTCACCGACGATTCGTGCCCAGCGCGCGCGGATCCAGACGATCGCGCTTTCGCCGGAGGACATGCGCCGCAGAACGCCGTCGGCCGCGGCATCGATCGGACTGAAGCTCCCCCGGCGCCGGTCATGGAGCGGAGGACGGCTCATCGCTTGATCGGTTCGGGCGGGACCGCCCGCAGCGGCTTCTCCCCCGAGAGAACGCGCCGCACGTCCTCGACGACCATTCGCGCCATCTCGCGTCTCGCTTCCACCGTGGCGCTGCCGGCATGCGGCATGAGCACCACGCGGTCGTTGTCGAGGAGCGCGGGCAGGACCGCGGGCTCGTTCTCGTAGACGTCGAGCCCCGCTCCGCCGAGGCGTCCGGCATCGAGCGTCTCGACGAGGGCGGATTCGTCGACGAGGCCTCCGCGCGCGGTATTGACCAGCAGGCCGCCCGGCTTCATGCGCAGGAAAGTCTTTCGATCGAACAGGTTGCGTGTCTCGTCGTTCAGGGGGACGTGGAGCGAGATCACGTCGGCCCGACGGAGCAGCTCGTCGAAGGACACGCGCGGCGGGTCGTCGGGATCGTCGTCCGCCCGCCGCGAGCGGCCGAAGGCGATGACCGTCATCCCGAAGGCCCTCGCCCGGCGGGCGACCGCCTTTCCGATGCGGCCGGGCCCCACCACGCCGAGGACCTTACCTTTGAGCTCCCGTCCGAGGAGGAGGTCCGGCGCCCAGCCCGCGAAACGTCCACCCCGCACCATGCGGTCGCCCTCGACCACGCGGCGCGCGAGCGCGAGGATGAGCGCGAGCGTCAGATCGGCCGTTGCGTCGGTCAGGACCCCGGGCGTGTTCGTGACCACGATGCCGCGGGCCGCGGCGGCGGCCCGATCGATGTTGTTCACCCCGACCGCATAGTTGGCGACGATCCTGAGCTTGCGTCCGGCGCGGATCACCGCGTCGGTCACCGGATCGCTGACGAGCGTGATCAGCGCGTCGACGCCGGGAACCTCGGCGGCGAGCTCGTGCTCGTTCGGGCCGTAGCCGAGGACGCGGACCTCGAACTCGGGCAGAAGCAGCGACAGAGACGGTTCGGGAAGAGCGCGCGTTGCGAGAACGACGCCGGAGCCGGCACGCGTCCCGCCGGCGGGCTCATTCGAGTCCGCGACACGAAGCTCTTCGCCGGAACGGGTCGCCAAAAGTCCCCCCCTGTGGATGCCGCGAGGACAGGCCCTGCGGGCCTGCACCCGCCTCCTAAGTTGATGTCGGAGCCCGTGAGTCTAGCACCGGATCAACGGCGGTTCTGAAGCCACCGGCCGGCGAAGAAGAGCGCTGCGCCGGCGACGAGGAGCAGCAGCTCCCGGCGCACGTTCCCGGCAAGAACGCCATCGAAGAACGCGACACCGGTCACGACCAGTCCTCCGAACTGGAGTGCCCGGGCAATCGAATACACGGCGCTGGCGCGTCAGGGATTCGGCGCTTCGGCGACGGTGATCCGCGTGATGCGGTCGCCCTGCTCGATCCTCTCGACCACGTCCTGCCCGGCGATGACCTGTCCGAAGACCGTGTAGATCCCGTCGAGGTGCGGTTGGGGTGCGTGGGTCACGAACCACTGGCTGCCCCCGGTATCCGGGCCGGAGAGCGCCATCCCCACGGTGCCCTCGCCGTATTCGATCGGATTCAGCTCGTCGCGGATCTCGTAACCCGGACCGCCGTTTCCCGTGCCGGTGGGATCGCCGTCCTGGATGACGAAGTTCGGAACGACGCGATGGATCGGCACGCCGTCGAAGAAGCGTCGCTGCGCCAGGGAAACGAAATTCATCACGGTCATCGGCGCCGCTCCGCCCGCGAGCCGGATCCGGAAGGAACCGCGGGCGGTTTCGACGGTCGCGACCCAGGGTTTCTTCGCCTCGGCGAGAAGCGCCCGGTAGTCCGCGGCGCTGCGGGACGGCCGGAACTCCCTCGCGGGGAACGCGGTCACGTCGGCCCGGAAGATCTGGAGCAGCGACCGGCGCGCGTGCCGCGACACGAGTGGATTCGGATTCCGATAGGCCGCTTCGACCAGCTCGCGAGACCCCGACTCCGAGCGCAGTTTCTCGGCCGCAGCGATCACCGCGATGGCGACGTCCGACTCCCGCATCCCGGCGGATTTCGCGAAAGTGTCCGCGAGGATCGGGATGATCGCCGGGTCTCCCGTCCGGGAGAGCGCTTCGACGGCGGACGCCCGTACGCCGGCGTCGGCGTCGCTCAAGGCCCGGTCCACGAGGGCGCGGTTCTGGGAGACCGCCTCGGCGGTCCCGAGCGCCGCGAGAACGGCTCCGCGGACGCGAGGGTCGGGATCCGACGCGAGCTTCGACCGGAGGGGGCCGGCTTTCGCGAAGGTGAGGTATGCGAGCGCCTCGGCGGCCGCCGCGCGCAGCGGGGCTTCGGGCGACCGCGCGGCCGCCTCCAGGCCGGGGAACGCGCTGTCACGGAGGACCGCAGTCGCGGAGAGCAGTGCGACCTCGCGCCGCCGCCCGACGCCCGTCGTCGCGATTGACCACAACCGCCGGAAGACGTCCCGGTCCGCCCCGGCGAACTGTCGCAGTACCAGGAGGGCCGGAATCGCGAGATTCGGGTTCGCGTCGCCCGCGAGGGCGAGGATTCGCGCGGTGCGCTCCTTTCCGACGCCCGTCCCGGGGTTCTTCTCGAGCAGCGCCTCCAGGGCACCGAGCGCGTTCGTGACGAGCGGAGGTTTCCCGCTGTCGAGAGCGGCGAGGAGCGGCTCGACCGACTCCTTCTTCGCCAGGATACCGAGGGCGCGTGCGGCATACGCCGCAGTGTCCGCGTCGGCATCGGACAGCGCGGCCGTCAGCGCCGGGAGCGACGACTCGAGCGGCTTTCGCGCGATCGCGTAGATCGCGCCGAATCGGACCCGGGTATCCGGGTCGGCGGCAAACCGAAGAGCCGCCTGCTCGGTCGCCGGCGCCGCGAAGCGCCAGAGAGAGCGGAGGATGGTCGCCCGGGGCTCGGGTGACGCGACCTTCGTGACCGCGTCCACCAGGGCGTCCTGGCCGTCGCCTCGCCCGAGAAAACCGATCGCCTTCGCGGCCGCCTGCGCGACGGAGGCATCCCGTTGAGTGAGGAGCGGGATGAGATCAGCGGTGACGCTCGCGTCGCCCAGGATCTGACTTCCGAACGCAGCAGCTTTCTGGACTTCTGCCTCACGGTCCGACAGCAGGGCGACGATCAGACCGCGGCCCCGCGGGTCACCGATGCGTCCGATCGCGATCGCGGCGCGCGCGCGAATCGCCGGGTCCGTCGAGCGCGCGGCCGACTCCACGGTGGAGGCGTCGAAAGACCGCCGGTCCTCGAGCTCGATCAATGCGGCCTCGGCGTCGTCCGGACCGGCGAATGTCCTGAGCGGCACGGTCGGAGCCTGAGGCGCGGCAGGAGCGGTCGGGGCGCTGCCGCAGCGCACGAGGATCGCGGCAGCGAAGATGGAGGCAGGAAGACTCCACCCGAGTCGAGATGTCATCTCTGAGTCCTTTCGGTCCAGGGGAAACGCGCGAATTATACGGGGCTCGGGAGGGGTCGGGTCTCGACTTCCAATCTGGCAGGCGAAGTGGCAAGGGCGTCCGCACAACGTCCACTACCGGTGGCGATCGGTGAAGACCTGACCCCCTAGGCCCCGATCACCAGCCGGTCGCCGAGCATCCCCGGCAGCCCGGCGCGATGGATCTTCTCCCGCGCGGCTTCGACGTCGTAGCGGGCCCTTTCGAACGTCACGGTGCGCTCGGCGCTGTCGTAGAAGGCGTACGAAGCGTCGGGATTGCGGTCCCGGGGCTGCCCGATGGAACCGGGATTGATGAGGTATCGGCAGTCCCGCTTCAGGCGCATCCGCACCCGATCGCCCCGGATGACGTCCACGCGGATTCCGTGGGGCTGCAGCGTGAACACCGAGGGAATGTGGCTGTGCCCGAAAAAGCACACGCTGGCGTCGGAAAACGCGAAGTTCAGGTACGCGTCGTAATCCGAAAAGATGTAGGCGTCTTCATCGCGCGGGGAGCCGTGGCAGATGACGAACGCCCCGTCCACCTCCAGGGGCCCGAGCGGTAGCTCTTCGAGGAACCGGCGGTTGGTCAGGGAGAGGTTCTCCGCCGTCCAGCGCGCGGCTTTCAGGGCGACCGGGTTGAAGAGATCTCCGGTGTCGAGACCGCAGACCACCTTGTCGTGGTTGCCCCGGATCATCGCCTTGCGCTTGCGCATCCTCCGGACACGCTCGATGACCGAGTTCGGATCCGCCCCGTATCCGACGAAGTCGCCGAGGATCACGATGCGGTCGTACTTCCGGCGCTGGACGCGCGCGAGCACGGCCGAGAAAGCCTCCTCGTTCGAGTGGATGTCGGAAAGGATCAGGTAACGCATGTCGAAGCGAGCTCGAGGTTCGAAGTTGATGGCTCCAGGACGGAAACCCTGGTCCCGCTTCCGCGGGACTACCTCTCGAGCTTCGGACCTCCCAGCTCCCACCGGTCGTAGACGGCGGAGAGCACTCTGTCGGCGGACTGTTCGACCGATTCGCGTCCGGTCAGCGATACCCGGACCGGCGCCATTCTATAGAACGGCTCCCGCTCCCGGTACAGTGACGCGGCCTGCGCGGCGTCGACGAAGAGCGGCCGATCGGTTTTTCGGGCGATGCGGGCCCGGATCACCTCGAACGGCACTTCCAGAAAAACCGGTGTTCCGAGGCGCCCGATCGTCCGACGATTCGTTTCGAACACGTAGGATCCTCCCCCCGTCGAGACGACCGCGTTCGGCAGGGCTTCCGTTCCGACGAGGAACGCCGACTCCCGGTCGCGAAACGCGGGCTCACCGGCGCTTTCGAAGATCGCCCGAATCGTGCGCCCCGACGTCCGCTCGATCTCCGTGTCCACGTCGACGAACGGAATCCCGAGGCGCGAGGCGACGAGGCGGCCGACCGCCGTCTTCCCGCATCCCATGAATCCGACGAGATAGATCCGGCCGGGAGGAGAGCGGCGCCGGGCGCGATCGAGAAGGCGGCGCGCGTTCTCCTCCGTCCGACCGTGCGCGGCGAGCGCACCGACTACCGCCGCCGAGTCCGCACCCGCGTCGAAAACGGCGTCCAGACGGTCCTCGCTGATGCCACCGACCGCGACGAGCGGTTTCGTCTTCTCCCGAGCGACCGCCGCGAGAGCTTCGACGCCACGCGCGCTGCGGCCCGCTTTGGTCGAGCTGTCGAACACGGGACCGAAGGCTACGTAGTCGCAGGCCGGATCGGCGAACGCGGCCCGCGCCGCCTCCGGATCGTGAGTGGAAACCCCGAGCGGCGCGCCGGCCGCGAGCAGCGGCCGGACGAGCGCGGCAGGAAGGTCATCCTCTCCGAGGTGGACGCCGACTCCCGCGAGTCGGGCGACGTCGGCCCGGTCGTTGACGATGAGCGTCGCGCCCGCCTGGCGCGCCCGCCGCTCGGCGGCTTCGACCGCCGCGAGCAGCTCGCGATCCGGAAGGCCCTTCTCCCGGATCTGGAGAAGACGGATGCCGCTCTCGAAAAGGCGGTCGGCCTCCCCTGCGACCTCCGACGCGGTGCCGGCGTTCCCGGCCGTGATGGCGTAGATCGGTGGGAGCTTCAGGAGGCGGCCGCGAATCGTTCCATGAACTGCGTCGAAAGTCGTCCGACCAGAAAGTCGGGGTCGTCGAGGATTCGCCGGTGCACGGGGATCGACGTCTTGACGCCTTCGATCACGAACAGGTCGAGAGCCCGCCGCGCGCGCGCGATCGCCTCGGCGCGGTCGCGGCCGCGCACGATCAGCTTCGCGATGAGCGAGTCGTAGTGCGGCGGAATGACGTATCCCTGGTACGCGGCCGTGTCGACCCGGACTCCCGGCCCGCCGGGGAGGTGAAACGCGGTCAGCCGGCCGGGTGAGGGCGCGAAAGTGATGGGATCCTCGGCGTTCACGCGGAACTCGATCGCGTGCCCGCGCGGGACGAGCTCTCGGCCGGCGAACGAGAGTGGATCCCCCGCCGCCACGGCGATCTGTTCCTTCACCATGTCGATCCCGGTGACCTCCTCCGTCACGGGATGCTCGACCTGAAGCCGCGTGTTCATCTCCATGAAGTAGAAGCGGCCCTGGGAGTCGAGAAGGAACTCGATCGTCCCGGCGTTGGTGTAGTTGACAGCTCGCGCAGCCGCGACCGCGGCAGCGCCCATCTGGCGCCGCAGCTCGGGGGTGAGGGCGGCCGACGGCGCCTCTTCGATCAGCTTCTGATGCCGCCGCTGGATCGAGCACTCGCGCTCGCCGAGGTGTTGAACCGTGCCGTGCGAATCGCCGAAGATCTGGAACTCGATGTGGCGCGGCGCCTCGAGGTATTTCTCGAGATAGACCTCCGAGTTCGAGAAGGCCTTCTCGGCCTCGGTCCGCGCGGTCTCGTACGCGCTCGAGAGCTCCCGTTCGTCTCTCGCCACGCGCATGCCGCGCCCGCCCCCGCCCGCGGCCGCCTTGAGGATGACCGGATATCCCGCCTTGCGGGCGAAGGCCAGGGCCTCGTCGACGGACTCGAGGGGTCCGGGGGAACCCGGCACCGTCGGGACGCCGACCGCCGCCACGGTCCGCCGCGCGAGCGACTTGTCCCCCATCTTGCGCATCGCGTCGGGCGACGGACCGATGAACGCGATGTGGCAGTCCTGGAGAATCTCGGCGAAGTAGGCGTTCTCGGAGAGAAAGCCGTACCCCGGATGGATCGCGTCCGCCTCGGTGATTTCGGCCGCCGACACGATCGCCGAGATGTTGAGGTACGACGCCGCCGACGGGTAGGGGCCGACGCAAACATCCTCGTCCGCGTACCGGACGTGGAGCGCGTCGCGGTCCGCCTCGCTGTAGATCGCGACGGTCCGGATGTCGAGCTCTCGACACGCGGAGATGATCCGGAGCGCGATCTCGCCCCGGTTGGCGATCAGGATCTTCTTAAACATTTCGGAACCGGTAGACGGAAGACGGGAGACGGAAGACGGGAAGGCTCAAGGACGTCGCCCGGCTGTCGTCTACCGTCTACCGTTTCCCGTCTCCCGGTTCACGCCGCCAGCCGGATTCCAAACAGCTTTTCCCCGTACTCGACCGGCTGCCCGTTGCGCGCGTAGACCGCGACGATCTCGCCTTCGACGTCCGACTCGATCTCGTTCATCAGCTTCATGGACTCGATGATGCAGAGGATCTTGCCCTTGCCCACCCTCTCACCGACCTCCGCGAACGGATCGGCTTCCGGCGAAGGAGCGCGATAGAAGGTCCCGACGATCGGCGAGGTGATGACGTGGACGTCCGCGGCTTCCTTCTCGCCGGAGTCGGAAGCCGCGCCCGCCGTCAACGAAGTCGCTGCCGGCTGCGGAGCGGGGATCGCCTCGGCCACGCCGTTCGTGATGGCCGGCCGTCCGCCCTCGATGCGGAGCCGGAAACCGGTGCGTTCGATCTCGACGCCGGCGAGTCCGCGCTCGGAGACCATGTCGATCAATTCTTTGATTTCTTTGAAAGAAAGCATCGTCAGCCTGCTAGAGCAGCTCCTTTTCGAGATCTGCTGCGGCTTTGCGCAGCTCGAAACGGCCACGCCCGAGGTTGCCCTCTCGACCCAACAGCAGCAGCAGATAATACTCCCCGGTTACGCGCGAGAGGACGGTGATGGTGTCGTCCGCCACCGTCGCGACCTCCCGGACGAGACCGGAGCCCGACGCCGTGGAAGCACTGCGGGCGGCCCGGAGCAGCCCGCCCATTTCCGCTGCAACCCTCTCGATCGAAAGATGTTCTTCCGAACCCCACGTCTCGACCGGTATGCCGTCCGCGCCCACGAGTGAGACCGCACGAGCGCCTTCGACCCGCTCGGCGATTCGCTTCAGGGCTTCGGTGAACGCGGCCATTGGATTCGGTAATCGGAAGGAATCGGAAATCGGTACCGATCAGGGTTCGGGGCTCTGTCGTTTTCCGTTTCCCGTTTCCCGTTTCCCGGCTCCCGTTCGTATCACGTCGAGCCACTCGTTCAAAACCCGGATCTTCGAGAGCCGCCGCTCGCGTCCGGGATCGGCGGCGGGAAGTTCCGGCGGCGCCGGAGCGGACGCGAGACGCCGCGCTTCGTCGCGCAGGCGGAGCAGCTCATCGCTCGTCGGGTCGGCGGAAAGGAGCTCTTCGTAGACCCGCGACGCCTCCGCGTAGTGTTGCTGCGCGAAGTAGAGGTCCCCGAGGGTTCGACCGGACGGCGGCGCCGGCTCGGGCTCGACGGCGGATGTCGCAGGTCCCGGAAGGGCTTCGTCCGTCGCGGGAGCGCGGGTTGTTTGGGGCTGCGTGGGCTCGGCGGGCGACACGGCCGGCTCGAACGGCCACATCGCCTGGGGCAGGCGGATTTTCCGGGTGATGATCTCCTCGTCGGGCTTCGGCTGCGAAGAGAGGGCATCGAGCGACACGTCGCGCGACGGGAGATCCGGGGCCGGCGCTCCCGACGGAGGAGGAATCAGAGCCGAAGGGCGTTCGTAGAGGATCGGGCTCATGTCGTGCGGGTCCATCGGCGGCTGCAGGACGAGTCCCTCGCGCTGCGCGAGGAGCTCTCGGGCCGAGGCGAGGGCCGCGGCGTCGGCCTGTGGATCCACGGCCGGGCCGAGCGGGAGTACCGGCGGAGGGGGCGTGGCAACGTTCTCGGGCGTCGGCCGGACCTGGGGCGCCGTTTCCTCTTCCAGCCGGCGGATCAGCGCGTCGAGCTTGCGGTCCCCGGAGATTCCCCGGTAGCGGCGGTAGCGCTTGAGCGCCTCGAGCGACTCGCCCCGCGAGAGGTGCAGATCCCCGAGCGCCTTGGCCGCCACGAGATTCGAGGGATCGTCGGCGAGCGCGTTCGAGAACGCGGCCATGGATTCCTCGATACGGCCCGCCTCGAGGTAAGCACGCGCGAGCGCGATCCGGGCGGCGACGTAGCCCGAGTGCGCGGCCAGACCGGCCTCCAGGGTCCGGATCGCCTCGGAGAGGCGTCCCGCCTTCCGGTACTCGTCGGCGAGCGGCACGAAGAAGCGGGAACCCGGCTCGCGCTCGACGCGCTTCGCGAGCTCCCGGATGTGGGCTTCGCGGTCAGCCACGTTCGAACATTACGCCCAAACGAAGCCGCCCCCCGGAGGGGGCGGCTGGAGATCCTGATCGGAACGGCGTCATGGGGGGGGCGGACCCACGGTGGTCGTCTCGGAGTCGCTGTTGTTCCCCGGGCTGGGATCCGCGGTTGACGAACTGGCGGTTGCCGTGTTCGAGAGGACCGAACCTCCGCCCGCCGTGACGTTCGCGACGATCGTCACGGTCACCACGCCGCCGGGCCCCAGATTGCCGGGAAGGCTCGCAGTCACCGTACCGTTGGTTCCGACCGTCGGTCCACTGCACGAGCCCAGGCTCGAGCTGCAGGAGACGAACGTCGTGCCTGTGGGGAGCGGGTCGTTCATGACCATGTCGACCGCGGTGCCCGGACCGTTGTTGGTGATCGTAACCGTGTATGTGACGTTCGTGGTGCTCGCCACGGGATCGGGCGAGTCCACCTTGACGACCCCGAGATCGGCGCCGGGGATCGGCGTCGGCGTCGGCGTCGACGTGGGCGGCGGCGTTCCGGTGGCGGTCGCGGTCGGCGTCGCGGTCGCGAGCGCGCACGGGAGCTGGTACTGGAACGAGGTCGTGCCGGAGCATCCTGTAACGAGGTTCGTCACGCGGATTACGAAAGGAGGTCCCGCGTTTTGGAGCGTTCCCGCCGGATTGCCTCCCGTGCACAGCGGATTCGCCAACACGGTTTGCGCGGGTGCCGTGACCGTCATCTGGGTTTCAGACGTCGCGCTGACTGCGGCCGGGACGCTCACTCCCAGCGCTGCGTTCTCGAAGAGGACGCTGGCATCCTCCAGCCGACTCGGAAGGTTTTGGCCGTTGAGCGTAACCACCGTTCCGGGCGGACCGAAGCTCGGCAGCACCTGGGTGATCGTCGGCCGGCCGCCGGTGTAGGTGAAGGTCAGCCCGGACACTGTGTCGCCGGTGTTGATGTTCGTCACGACGACAGCACCGGAACCACTTGCGCAGGGGTCCAGCGGACGGCTGGGCAGCACGACGAGCTCGCTCTCGGAGACTGAAATCACCGTGGCCGGCCTTCCGGCGAGCGTGACCGCGACGGGTGCCTGGAACCCGTGGCCGAAGATCGTGACGGGCGTGAACGGCTGGTCCACTCGCTGCTCGTTGTTCGTGATCGAGATGAGCTGCAACGGCTGCGTATAGCGATACCCGTCTTCCAGCGTCGTTTCGAGCCCGGACCGGATGTTCCGAACCCGGACGTCGACCGTCTCGTTCAGGTTGTCGCGACCGGACCCGAACGCGGCTGGCGTCAGCACGACGATCTGGTTGAACGAGACCGAGACGATCGTCGCCTCGACGTCGCCGAAGAAGACCTGGACGCCGCCCGCTGCGTCGAAGCCGGCTCCGATGATCGTGACGCGGGTGTTGCCCTCGTTCGCTCCCGAAGCCGGGAGCACGGCGGTGATCGTCGGAGTCGTGCTCGTCGTGGTCCCGAACGCGAAGCAGTTGGGCAGCGACAGAACGACGGGAGACGCGGTGTTCGCCCGCAGCGTCACTCGAATCTCGACCGGAGTCGTCGGAGACGTGACCTCGGGGAAACCGGGCGTCAGGACGTTGATGACGTCGTTCGTGACGCTCGTGACGGTCGCCTCGCGCGAGACGCCGTTGACGGTGAACAGCACCCGGGTGGTCGCCGCTTCGCCGCCCGTGCAGCCGGAGGTTGGGCAGAAGCGGCCGCCGTGGAGCGCGAGCGCGGTCCCGCCCGTGGACGGACCGAAGCTCGGATCACAGAACGAGACGAAGGGTCCGGCGCCCGCCGCGGCCGGCTGGAAAGCGATCGTGATGGTGGCGGAAGCGCTCTGGCTGCCGACGGTCGATGTCGCGCGAACGACCGCCGTACCCGGAAACTCGGAGCACAGTGCGGTCAGGGCCGCGCCATTCTGGGTGACGACGGAGATCAGCGGAAGGCCGTTCTGCGCGAAGACGCCAAAATCCGTCGAGAAAGCCACGCCCGTGCCGTCGCGTACGGTCGCACCGTTCAGCGTGACGATCGCCTCGATCAAAGTGCAGGTTCCAGCCGGCGGGTTCG
>DASUAD010000055.1:0-3670 GCA_035763965.1 Thermoanaerobaculia bacterium
GCGTTCGGGTCCGCCCTCGTGCCGATCCTCTTCGCGTACGGCGGCTGGCAGAGCGTCAACCTCGTCGCGGAGGAGACGCGGGAGCCCCGGCGTACGCTCCCGCTCGCGCTCGTGGCGGGGATGGCCGTCGTGATCGTCGTCTATCTCGCGGCAAACGCCGTCTATCTGTCGGTCCTGACGCGGCCGGGCCTCGCCGCGACCGAGACCCCGGCAGCCGACGCCATGCGGCTCATCTTCGGCCCCGGCGCGGACCGGGTCGTGGCTGCTGCCATCGCGGTCTCGGCGTTCGGCTTTCTCGACCTGACGCTGCTCGCCCAGACCCGCATCTACTACGCGATGGGCCGGGACGGTGTCTTCCTTCCCGCGCTCGCCCGGCTCCATCCGGATTTCGGGACCCCGGTGCTCGCGATCATCCTCCAGGCGGCATGGGGCATCGTCCTCGCGCTGACCGGGACGTACGGAGAACTGGTCGATTCCGTCGTCTTCGGTGACTGGATCTTCTTCGGTCTGACCGTGGCTGCGATCTTCGTCCTCCGTCGGCGGATCCCGACCGGATCCCGGGAACCCGGCGTCTTCCGGACGCCCGGATATCCCGTGGTCCCGGCGCTCTTCGTCGCGGCCGCCGCCATCGCCGTCGTGAGCGCATTCCTGTCGAACCCGCGGCGCTCGCTCATCGGGACACTGCTTCTCGCGCTCGGCGTGCCGGTGTACCTCTTCTACTCCCGCCGCCGCGCAGGGGCCGGGAGCGCCGCCTGATGGTCCGCGCCCGCGCTCCCTACATGGAGTGGGCGAAGTCCCGCCCGGTGCCCGCGATCGACCTCGCAACCTCGAACCTGCTCGCGTGCGCGCTCGCCGACCTGCCGGGGGCGCGCGAAGCCGTCGATCTCGCCGGATCGAGCCCCGAGGGCTGGCCGCCGCTCGTCGAGGCGATCGCCTCGCGCTATGGCGTCGGGCCGGAGAGCGTCGCGACCGCCGTCGGATGCTCGGGCGCGAATTTCCTGGCGCTCGCTTCGCTCGTGGAATCGGGCGACGAGGTCCTCTTCGAGCAGCCGGGGTACGACCCGCTCGCCGCCGCCGCAACGATGCTGGGCGCCCGGGTCACGCGCTTCGAACGCCGCTTCGACGAAGGATGGAGGCTCGACCCCGACCGGATCGAGCGAGCGCTCACGCCCCGGACGCGCCTGGTGATGCTGTCGTCGCCGCACAACCCGTCGGGCGTGCTCGCCGGCGGCGATGCCCTGCGGGAGATCGGCCGGCTCGCGGAGCGCCACGGCGTCACGGTGATCTCGGACGAGGTGTATCTCGATCTCGCCGCCGCCGGGCATCCCCCGGCGGCAAAGCTCTCCCCCGCTTTCGTGTCGACCAACAGCCTGACCAAGGCCTACGGGCTCGCCTCGCTGCGGTGCGGATGGGCGCTCGCGTCCCGGGAGTTGACCGGGCGGATCCGCCGCGCGCGGGACGTCGTGGACGTCTGGAGCCCGATGCCGTCCGACCGGATCTCGGTCGTCGCGTTCCAGAACCTCGACCGGCTGAAGGAGCGGGCGCGAGGGCTCGTGAAGAAGAACGCCGGGCTGGTCGCGGGATTCCTGGCACGCCGTCCCGAGCTCGAGTGCGTCCCGTCGGACGCCACGATCGCGTTCCCGCGCTTCGCGGACGGCCGCAACTCCGGTCCCTTCGCCGAGCGCCTCCTGCGCGATCGCGGCGTCGCCGTCGTTCCCGGCGCGTTCTTCGATTCGCCCTCGCACTTCCGGGTCTCGTTCGGAGGGGACACGGCGCCTCTCGAGAAAGGCCTCGAGGGTATCGACGCCTGCCTGGACCAGCCAAGCTGATCAGACCGTCGGCTCGACCTCGATCGCCAGCTGCTGGATCGTTTTCCAGGCCGCGGCGAGATGGCGCTCCTCCGTCCGACTCTGCCCGATCGACATCCGCAGCGTGTATTTCCCGCCGAGCGAGGTGTGCGTGAGATACAGCCGACCGGTCGCGTTCACGGCCTCCAGGAGGCTCTCGTTCAACGCATCGCCGCCGACGTGCCGGAAACAGACGAGATTGAGAGGCGCGGGAGCGGCGAGCTCGAAGCTCGCGGACTTCTCGACCCAGGACTTGAATTTCTGCGCGAGCTCGACGTGCCGCCGGACGTAACGCTGGAGCCCTTCGACGCCGTAGTGACGGATCACGAACCAGAGCTTCAAAGCCCGGAAGCGGCGGCCAAGCGGGATCTGCCAGTCGCGGTAGTCGAAGACCGCGCCGGATTCCGTGGCCTTGTTGCGCAGGTACTCGGGAAGGATCGAGAGAGTCCGGATCAAGGCGGCCCGGTCGGCGACCCAGAAGGCGTCGCAGTCGAAGTTCGTGAACATCCACTTGTGCGGGTTGAAGCAGTAGCTGTCGGCGAGCTCGACGCCGTCGTTGATCCAGCGGAACTCCGGGCACAGCGCCGCCGTCCCCGACATCGCGGCGTCCACGTGCAGCCAGATCCTTTCGTCGCGGCAGATGCGGCCGATCGCGGCCACCGGGTCGAACGCGTTCGAGGACGTCGTCCCGACCGTGGCGCAGACGAAGCACGGGACCTTCCCGGCTCGGCGGTCCTCGGCGATTGCCTTTGCCAGCGCGTCCGGGCGCATCGCGAAGGTCTCGCCGACCTCCACGAGCCGCAGGTTCTCGCGGCCGAGACCGGCGATCTTGACCGCCTTCTCGACCGAGGAGTGAGCCTGCGTGGACGCGTAGGCCGTCAGGCGACCGTCCACGCCTCCGTCGTTCGACCGGAAGCCCGTCGCGCGCTCCCGGCCGGCGAGAAGTGCGCAAAGCGTCGCGCTCGACGCGGTGTCCTGGATCACCCCTCCGCCGGCCGAGCTCGAAAGAAACTTCTCCGGCAGCCCGAGCATCCCGACGAGCCAGTCGAGAACGTGGGTCTCGAGCTCGGTGCACGCCGGGCTCGTCGTCCAGAGCATGCCCTGAACGGCGAGACCGGCCGAGAGGAGCTCGCCGAGGATCGAGGGACCCGAGTTGTTCGAGGGGAAGTATGCGAAGAAGTTGGGCGACTGCCAGTGCGTAACGCCGGGCAGGATGATCCTCTCGACGTCCGCGAGCATCGCGTCGAAAGGCTCGCCGTGCAGGGGCGGCTCGACAGGCAGTGCCGCGCGAATCTCGCCGGGCTTCGCCTTCGAGAGGACCGGGAGCTCCCCGACCCTCTCCATGTAGTCGGCGATCCAGTCCACGACCGCGCGCCCGTGCCGCCGGAACTCCTCCGGCGTCATGTGGCGGCCGGGAGGCTCCGTCACCCGCCGTGGCCCCAGAGTCGGTTCTCGATCTGCGCCATCAGATCTCTCGCCTCGGCCTCGTCGACGCCCGCCCCGAACCGGTATGTCCTCGATCCATAATCGAACGCGATCGGTCCGCCGCCGAGCCCCCAGAAGAGTAACGCCGTGTTGGGGTCCCACGGATTGAAGGAAGCCACCGAGTATCGAACGTTCCGGACGTCTCGAGCCGAGAACTCCCTCGAGCGTCCGACTCCCAGGATTTCCCTGCGAAGCGCAAACGTCTCAGCGCCGACCCGCAGGACCTCCCTTCCGAGGAGCATCCAGAGGAGAGCGAATAACGGGAAGGAGACGAAGACGAGCCAAAAGCCGAGGAAAAACAACGAGAACGGATGACCCTCGGAATCGTGTCCGGTCCG
>DASUAD010000056.1:0-3831 GCA_035763965.1 Thermoanaerobaculia bacterium
TGCGCCGCACGATCCGCATGAGCCGGGCCCCCAGCGAGACCGTCGAGCTCCTGAAGAACGAGCCGCTCGGCAGCGAGCCGGGGGCGACCTACTCCTACACGACGGCCAACTACGCGATCCTGGCCCATGTGATCGAGCAGGTGACCGGAAAGCCCTACGCCGACGTCGTCGCCGAGTCCGTCTACAGGCCCGCCGGTATGACTGATTCGGGCGAGCTCGCGACGATCTCCGTCGTTCCCCGGCTCGCGGCGGGGTACATGCCGGACCCCTTCTCCGACGGAGTCGCGGTCTGCGGTCCCGAGGACTCTTCCTGGAAGCTCGGCGGCGGCTCCTCGTACTCGACCGCGCGCGACCTGCATCGCTTCGCCCGGGCGCTCTACTCCGGAAGGCTCCTGGGAACCATCCCGGCGACCGAACAGTTCCGGCACTCCAAGATGTTCGATCGGACGGTGCTCTCCTCGAGCGGGAGCTTCCCCGGCGCCGGCGCGAACCTGCTGACGTTTCCGGACGACGGCGTGACGGTCGTCGTCCTGACGAACAACTATGCGACGGTCGCCGGCACGATCGCCGAGAGTGTCGCCGCGATGTATTTCGGTCGCGACGTGCCGAGCCCCGCGGTGTCGCTCGCGGCCAACCCCGCTCCGATGGACCCGCAGTTCACCGGAGACTACGAGGTCATCGGCCGCCCCTGGCGGTTCGCGCTCTTCCAGCGGAGCGGCAAACCCGTCATTGCCTGGAACGAGATCCGCATGAGCGCGTTGAAACGGATCGACGCCGACACCTGGTTTTCTCCGCTCGACTGGGCGAGGCTCACGTTTCGATTCCGCGACGACGGCGCGTTCGAGGGAACCCTCCGGCTCCCGGGCAGCGAGCCGCTGGTGGTCCGGCGCAAGTAGCGCGTTTTCAGGTCTGCGTGCTATTCTGCGCGCCCTCTTCTCTCGTGGGGCTGTAGCTCAGTTTGGGAGAGCGCCTGAATCGCACTCAGGAGGTCGGCGGTTCGATCCCGCTCAGCTCCACCAGAACGTCGCATCGCTCCTGGAAGGCTAAACTGCCGCTCCCATGATCTCTATTCGTCGCGCCGCCGAGCGAGGCCACTTCGACCACGGGTGGCTGAACACCTTCCATACGTTCTCCTTCGCCGACTACCACGACCGCGACCACATGGGCTTTCGCTCGCTGCGGGTCATCAACGACGACCGAGTGGCTCCCGGCCAGGGCTTCGGCGAGCACCGCCACCGAGACATGGAGATCGTTTCTTATGTCCTCGAGGGTGCTCTCGCACACCGCGACAGCATGGGAAACTCCGGCGTGATCCGCCCCGGCGACGTCCAGCGCATGAGCGCGGGGACGGGCGTCCAGCACGCCGAGTTCAACGCGTCGAAGACGGAGCCGGTGCATTTCCTCCAGATCTGGATCTTTCCGCGGCGTCGCGGCCTGCCGCCGGGCTACGAGCAGAAGACGTTCCCGGCTGCGAGGAAGAGCGGGCGACTCTGCCTCGTCGGATCTCCGGAGGGGCGCGAAGGGTCAGTCCGGATCGAGCAGGACCTGACGCTCTACGCGAGCGTCCTCGAACCGGGCGAAGAAGTCCGCCACACGCTCGCTCCGGGACGTTTCGCCTGGCTCCAGGTGGCGCGCGGTGCTCTGGAGCTGAACCGTAATCGGATGGAGGAGGGCGACGGCGCCGCCGTGAGCGGCGAATCCGACCTGACCATCAGCGGTCGAGGGACCGAGTTCCTCCTGTTCGATCTCGCCTGACGGCGCGACGCTCGCGCCGCGCGGTCGCGATTCGCAATCCGATTCGTTCGCGCGGCGCTATCGTTTTGGCGGATAGGCGGCGAACAGTTTTTCGACCGCCTCCTGGACGGCCGCTTCCCTTTTCTCGACCGAGGCCGTCGTGTCGATCGCGCTCGTCGCGGTGCCGCGCCAGACGAGCTCCTTGTCCCGCGCATCGACCAGATCGACCACCAGCGTGCCGACCGGGACTTCCTGACGCCGGACCATCGTCGGGCCGCCCCAGCGCCGCCAGCCGTATCCCCAGGAGGTGTCGTACGCGGTGTACTGCACCTCCCTGCTCATCCGGCCGTGCATCGCGACGAGAAGATCGGGAGTGTCGTTCCGGACGAGCCCTCGAGCGGCGAGCTCGCGATCGATCGCTGCCACGAGCCGCCTTTCGACGATCTCGTTTCCGATCCTGTCCGACCGGAGCCAGCCGTAGGTCCGGTACCGCGAGAAGTCGATGGACCGGTCGTAGTCGACCGACGTCTGGATCGAAGACGCGCAGCCGACGAAGGCCACCGTGAGGAAGAGCGCCACCGATTTTGCTTTCATTCTTCGCCTCGCTTTCGAGTCCGGGCTGATTCCGTCTCTCGCGCCGCAGTCACAGCCGATTCAGTCCGTCGAGACCGGCGACCTTGTATGCCTCCGCGAACGTCGGGTAGTTGAAGACCGTGTCGCGGAAGTACTCGATCGTCCCGCCGAGTGCGAGCACAGCCTGACCAATGTGAACGATCTCCGCCGCGCTTTCGCCGATGGCGTGGACGCCGAGCAGTTTCAGGGTCTTCGGGTCGAAGAGGATCTTCAACATCCCGACCTCGGTCCCGAGCATCTGCCCCTTCGCGAGCTCTTCGAACTTCGACCGGCCGACCTCGTACGGGATCTTCGCCGCCGTCAGCTCCTCCTCCGTTCTCCCCACCATCGAGATTTCCGGAATCGTATAGATCCCGTAGGGGATCGCCTCCTTCCGGCTGTGGCAGTACGCGCCGAACATGTGGCAGGAGGCGAGACGGCCCTGCTCCATCGAGGTCGAGGCGAGCGCCGGAAAGCCGATCACGTCCCCCGCCGCGTAGATGTGCGGCACCGACGTCTGGAAGAACTCGTTCACGGCGATCCGGCCCCGCTCGTCGGCCGAGAGGCCGGCGGCGGCCAGGTTCAGGAGATCCGCGTTCGTCTGCCGCCCCACGGTGTAGAGCAGCCCATCGCCGTGGATGTGTTTGCCGCTGTCGAGGTTCGCCACGACCCGGTCCTTCTCGTCGATCTCGACCGAGACGACCTTCTCTCCCAGCCGGAAGGTCGCCCCCCGCTGGCGCATGAAGTAGTAGAGGTCATCGACGATCTCGCGATCGACGAACTCGAGGATCGCGGGCTTCTGCTCGATGATCGTGACCTTCACGGAGAGCGCCGTGATCATCGATGCGTACTCGAGTCCGATCACGCCGGCGCCGACGACGATGAGCTCCCGGGGAAAACGCTCCGCCTGCATCAGCTGGTCCGAGTCGATCACCCGGCGGCCGTCGAGCGGCACCGTCGGGCTGTGCGCCGGGCGGGTCCCGCAGGCGATCAGGAAGTGGTCCGCCGTGAGTCGGCTCGCTCCCGCCATCGCCTGGACCTCCACCGTGTGCGGATCCAGGAACCGGGCCGTACCCGGGACGAGGTCGACTCGATTGCGCTGGAGCTGGGCGCGAATGATCTCCACCTCGCGGCCGAGCACCGCCTGAACGCGAAACGCGAGGTCCGAGATCGAGATGTCGTGCTTGACTGCGTAGTCGCGCCCGTAGAACGAACGCTCGCGGAATCCGGACAGATAGAGGATCGCCTCGCGCAGGGTCTTCGACGGGATCGTGCCCGTGTGGATGCACACGCCCCCGACCATCTCCTTGCGGTCGACGACGGCAACTTTTTTCCCGAGCTTCGCCGCGGCGATCGCGCCCTTCTGTCCGGCGGGGCCCGAGCCGATGACGACGAGATCGTACTTTTGTGGCGTCTCGCTCATCGCCCGAGCGTAGCCTCCTGCGCCGCCGAATGGGAGGCGGTCTCCCACTTCACGAGCTTCAA
>DASUAD010000057.1:0-2244 GCA_035763965.1 Thermoanaerobaculia bacterium
GAACCTCGTCCTGGGCGAGAACGGCCAGGGCAAGACCAATCTCCTCGAAGCGGTGGCGCTCCTCTGCGGACAGCGGTCGTTCCGTCGGGCGAAGCCGGCCGAGATGTCCGCGGACGGCGAGAGCTTCGCAATCGAAGGGTCGCTTCGGCGCGGCTTCGCGACCGAGGAGCTCGGCGTTTCCTGGTCGTGCGGCGAGGGGCGCCGGTTCCGCCGGGCGGGCAAGGAGATCTCGTTCCGCGACGCCTCAGCCCTGGCTCCGGCGGTCTTCCTCGCCCCCGAGCACCGGTCGATCCTCGCGGGTCCGCCCGAGGAGCGACGGCGCTTCCTCGACCGGCTGGTCGTCGGCTTCCGGCCGGCTGCGGGAGCCGACCTTCTCGCCTACGACCGGGCGCTCCGGGAGCGAAACGCCCTGCTCGCCGCGGCTCGCGAGGGGCGGGCGAGGGGGTCCGACGCGGCCTCCGAGCTCGACGCCTGGACCGAGGAGCTGGCGGCCGCCGGGGAGGCAGTCCGGCGCCACAGGAGGGCCGCCCTGGAGGCCTGGGAGAAGGCGTTTTCGAACCTCCTCCGGGGGTCCGGAAAGGAATACTCGGATATCACGTTAAGTTATTCATGGGGAGAGGCTTCAGACCTGCGGACGACATTGAAAAAGCTCCTTCCGATCGAGTGCGCGAGGGGCCGGTCGCTGGCCGGTCCGCACCGTGACGACCTGACCTGGAATCGGGCCGGAAAACCCCTCGAGGGACGGGTGTCCGCCGGCGAAATCCACCGGCTCGTCACCCTCGCGAAGCTGGCCGAGTGGCGGATCGTCAAGGACGCCGCCGGCGAGGCGCCGCTCTTCGGCGTGGACGACTTCGACGCGGGGCTTTCGACGCGCTCGCTCGAGAGCTTTCTGGCGGGGATGCCGGAGGCGACGACCGTCGTTCTCACGTCGGCGTCGGATCCGGCGCGGTTCCGGAGCCTCGCGGCGTCGGTCCTTCGAATGGACGGTGGCCGATGCGTCGGCGACGGCGCGCGCACCGCAACGGGAGTCTGAGCAAGGGAATATGAGCACCGCCTACACCACCGACTCGATCAAGCTCCTGAAGGGGCTCGAGGCCGTGCGCAAACGGCCCGGGATGTACATCGGCGACACCGACGACCTCTCGGGCCTCCACCACATGGTCTTCGAGCTCGTGGACAACTCGATCGACGAAGCGCAGGTCGGACACGCCGACCGCGTGTCGGTGACGATCCATGCCGACAACTCCGTCACGGTCGAGGACAACGGGCGCGGCATCCCGGTCGGGATGCACAAGGAGCACAAGCGCGAGACGCTCGAGATCATCATGACCGACCTCCACTCGGGCGGGAAGTTCGACGACAACTCCTACAAGGTCTCGGGAGGTCTCCACGGCGTCGGCGTCTCGGTCGTCAACGCGCTCTCGAGGCGCCTCGACGTCGAAGTGCGCCGCGAAGGCAAGGTCTGGGTGCAGACCTACGAGCGCGGGATCCCGAGAGAACCGATCCGCTCCACCGGGACGTCGCGCAAGACCGGCACGAAGATCACGTTCTGGCCCGACCCCGAGATCTTCTCGGTCACCGAGTTCCACTTCGACAGCCTGTCGCAGCGGCTTCGCGAGCTGTCGTTCCTGAACCCCGGCGTCCACATCCTGATCCACGACGAGCGCACCGACAAGAAGCACGACTTCGCGTACGAGGGGGGGATCCGCTCGTTCGTCGAGCTCCTGAACAAGACCAAGCAGCCGATCCACGACAAGGTCGTCTATTTCCAGGACGTCCGCGGCGGCACCGGCGACCCGAAGCGCGACGCCGACAAGGAGCGCGTCGAGGTCGCGCTGCAGTGGAACGAGGGATACACCGAGACGATCTTCACCTTCACCAACACGATCAACAACCGGGACGGCGGCACTCACCTCGAGGGGTTCAAGACGGCGCTCACTCGCGCGCTCCAGCGCTACGCGGAGCAGAACGCGCTGACGAAGTCGCTCAAGGAGACGAGCCTCTCCGGCGACGACTGCCGCGAGGGGCTGACCGCGGTCGTCTCGGTGAAGATCCGCGATCCCAAGTTCTCGTCGCAGACGAAGGACAAGCTCGTCTCCTCCGAAGTCAAGACCTGGGTGCAGCAGGTCGTCTACGACAAGCTGGGCTCGTACCTCGAGGAGAACCCGCGCGTCGCGAAGCGCATCGTCGAGAAGATCGTGGAGTCGGCGCGCGCGCGCGAGGCGGCTCGCAAGGCGCGCGAGC
>DASUAD010000058.1:0-3052 GCA_035763965.1 Thermoanaerobaculia bacterium
GTCGTTGGTCGTGAAGTCGGCCGGCCCGACCATGCGGTCGCAGCCCTGCCCGCGCAGCCACTGGTCGGCGCGCTCGAGCAGCGCCGCGGCCGCCTCCGGGTCGTTCTCGCACTCGAAGAAGCCGAAGAACGCGGTCTTCTCCCCGTGGAACTCGTTGTGGGCGCGGTCGACGATCGCGGCGATCCGCCCGACGTCCGCCGAGCCCCGCCGCGCCACGAAGAGCTGCATCTCGGCGTGGCGGAAGAACGGGTTCTCGTCGAGAAAGACCTTCGCGAGGTCGGAGCGCAGCGGGGCAACCCAGTTCGGGTCGCTGCGATAGAGCCGCTCCGCGACGTCGAGGAAACGGTCGAGGTCGCGTTTGCCCCGACCGATCCGCTGGACCGAAACCGGCGCCGTCAGACGCCGACGGGCGTGAGCAGCGAGAGCTCCTTCGCGACCTTGGCGATCGCCTCGAGGGCCCGGGTGAGCTGCTCGCGCGTGTGCGTCGCCATGAGCGACGTTCGAATGAGCGCGCGACCCGGCGGAGTCGCGGGCGAGAGGACGCAGTTCACGAACACGCCCTCCTCGTGCAGTCTCTGGACCATTCCGAGCGCGACGTGGTCTTCCCCGACGACGATCGGAACCACGGGCGTCTGCGATCCGGCGGTGTCGAGCCCGAGCGACCTCAGGCCCTCGGAGAAGAATCGCGCGTTCTCCCAGAGGCGCGCCCTCCGCTCCGGCTCGCGCTCCATGATCTCGACGGTCGCCAGAGCGGCGGCCACGGAAGCCGGCGGCGGCGCGGCCGAGAAGATCATCGTCCGGGCGCGGTGCTTGATGTAGTCGATCACCGTCTCGTCTCCGGCGATGAAGCCTCCGACGGACGCCATGGATTTCGAGAAAGTCCCCATCACCAGATCGACCTCGTCCTCGAGGCCGAAGTGTTCGGCTGTCCCGCGGCCCGTCGGGCCGAGAACGCCGATCGAGTGCGCGTCGTCGACCATCAGTCCGGCGTCGTAGCGCCGGGCGGCCGCGACGAGCTCCGGGAGCGGCGCGATGTCGCCTTCCATCGAGAAGACCCCGTCGACGACGATGAACTTTCCCTTCGCCGAGCCGTCGGTGCGCATCTGGCGGCAAAGGTCTTCCGGATCGTTGTGCTTGAACTTGCGGACTTCGCCGAAGGAGAGCCGGGCTCCGTCGATGATGCACGCGTGGTCCTGCTTGTCGAGATAGACCACGTCTCCCTTCCCCACCAGACAGGAGATCGCGCCGAGATTCACCTGGAAACCCGTCGCGAAGGTGATGGCGGCGTCCCTGCGCATGAACTCCGCGAGCCGCTCCTCGAGGCGGACGTGGAGGTCGAGCGTCCCGTTCAGAAAACGGGATCCGGCGCAGCCCGATCCATATTTCCGGACGGCCTCGATGGCCGCTTCCTTGACCCGGGGATCGTTCGTCAGCCCCAGGTAGTTGTTCGACCCGAGCATGATCATCCGGCGGCCGTCGAGAACGACCTCGGGATCCTGAGCGGACTCGATGGCCCGGAAAAACGAATAAAGACCCGCCTGCCGGACGCGGTTGGCGTCGGGGTACCGGTAGCACTTCTCGAAGAAGGGAACCGAGCGGATCTCTTCCTTTTGAGCCGGAGCGATCTTGCTCATGCTTCCTCCCACCGCTTGATTTCGGGCGGTAGCTTAGCAAATTTTACAAAATGCAAGTGGTGCAGGTTACCCAGAGCGCCGCGTCGTCAGCGGCTCGCCGTTAGCTCTTTTCTCCAAGGGACTTAGTCAGAGCCATCCTTTCTCCCGATACCAGCTCCAGGCGGCTCGAAGACCCTCCTCGAGCGGCACCGGATCGGGAAGGCCGAGGTCCCGGCGCAGCGGCACGGGATCGCAGAGCCAGTCTCCGGCGAGGAGCTCCCGCGCCTTGTCGGCGTTGAACGGGCGCGACTGCCCCGTGACCTTTTCGCGCAGCGTCTCGAGCCCTCCGGCGAGGCGGACCGCCGCGTCCGGAACCTCGACGAAGCGAACCGGGCGGCCGGAGACTTCCGCGATGCGGGCGGCGAATTCCCGGACCGCGACCGGCCGGGGATCGCAAAGGAATCCCACCCGGCCTGCGAGGTCCGGCCGTCCCGCCGCCAGCGCGATCGCACGAGCCGTCTCTTCGATCCCGCCGAGCTGAATCCGCGCGCGCGCGGCGGGCACCGGCACGACCCCGCGCGCCGCCATGCGGAAATAGGTCAGGAGACCGCGGTCCCGCGGCCCGTAGAGGACTCCCGGCCGCACGACGATCCACGGCCCCTTCCACGCGCTCGCGATCGCCTGCTCCCCTTCGAGCTTCGAGATTCCGTACCAGGAGACGGGTCGCGGCGGGTCGCCTTCCGCGACGGGACGTCCCTCCCGGGCCGGGCCGGCAGCGGCCTGGCTCGAGACGTACACCAGGACGGCGTCGGGACACGCGGCAGACGCAGCTTCGAGCAACCGCCCGGTACCGCCGACGTTCACGGCCCGGTAGTCGGCGAGGGTTCTCGCCTTCACGAGGCCCGCCGTGTGGACGACCGCGACGCAGCCGGCGAGGCCGCGCGCGAGCTGGGGTCCGGACCCGAGGTCCCCTTCGACGATGTCGACCGGGAGGTCCTCGAGTCCGGAGCGGCGATCCGGGCCCCCTCGCGCAAGCGCGTGAACGTCCCAGCCGTCGTCGACGAGCGCCTTCGCGACGTGCCAGCCGACGAAGCCCGTGCCGCCGGTGACGAACGCCGCCGGCATCTTCGGTCAGGCGGTGCGGACGGGGGCGGACGCCCAGGCAGTGATGCGCCGGAGCGCCTCTTCGATCGCGGCCAGCGACGTCGCGAACGAGAAGCGCACGCAGTCGTCCTCGCCGAACGCTTCTCCGGGAACCGCTGCGACGCGCGCCTCGGCGAGCAGCCGGTCGCAGAACTCGGCGGAGCCGGCGACCCCTTTCGGGCCGTAGAGCGCGGAGGTGTCCGCGAACGCATAGAAGGACCCTTCCGGCGGGAAGACGCGGATGCCCGGGATGCGGGAGAGACCCGAAACGATCACGTTGCGCCGTCGCTCGTACT
>DASUAD010000059.1:0-2142 GCA_035763965.1 Thermoanaerobaculia bacterium
TCGTTCTCGTCAAAGGCGGCTCGCCCCGGCCCGACGCATCGAACGCGGTCGTCTGGATCGAAGGTCCGCGCCGCAGCGGCGGGCCCGGGCACGATCTGAAGATGATTCAGGTGTCGAAGCGGTTCACCCCCCGTGTGCTGATCGTCCCGCGGCAGGGCACCGTCGAGTTCCCGAACAACGATCCCGTGTACCACAACGTGTTTTCGGTCTCGGGCGGGAACCGCTTCGATCTCGGCCTCTATCGGAGCGGCGCCTCGAAGAGCCGCTCGTTTTCGGAGCCGGGGCTCGTGCGCGTCTACTGCAACATTCATCCGCAGATGGTCGGTTTTCTGATGGTCGTGGACTCCGACTTCGCGTCCGTCACCGACGGCGCAGGGACGTTTCGATTCGACGGGGTGCCGCCGGGATCCTGGACGCTCCACGCCTGGCACGAGGAGGGGACCGAGACGAGCGTGCCCCTCCTCGTCCCCGCTGAGGACGACTCTCCGATGACGATCTCGATTGACACGACGGCTTTTCGACCCCTTCCGCACAAGAACAAGTACGGCAAGGAGTACCCGCCGCAGTCGGGATCGGACGATGAGCGCTACTGATCGAGCGACCCCGCGGCCGAGCACGAGCTCTCCGGCCCGCGGCGGAGGCCTGAAGCTCCCGGCGCCCGAGCCTCCGCGTTTCTCCCTTTCGCTCAAGATCTTCTTCGCTGCGGCGCTGCTCATCTTGATCGCCATCGGCGGAGCGATCGCCATCTCCGCCGCCCGTTTGAGGGCGATCGCCGACGCGAAGATTGCCGACGACCTGAAGAAGGCGGGACCGGCGTGGGAGTCCTTTCAGCGCAGCCGCTATGAAGACCTTCACCGGGCCCTCGGAGTCGTCGTCAACAACGCCGGCACCATCTCGATGATGGCGGAGACGGACGCGGGAACCGCTTATGACACGTTGAAGCGCGAGCAGGCGTCGAGCGCGCGTGCGGACTTCCTGATCGCGATCGATCCCGCCGGGACTGCGTTCGCGCGCACCGACAAGCCGCTCCCCTACTCGCGTGAGATGCGTTCGGTCCCGATGGTGGCGGCGGCGCTGGCCGGGGAGAAGGACGCCGAGGGGATCTGGCTCCTGGACCGCGAGCTGTACCACGTCGTCGCGGCTCCCGTCCTCCAGGGGGGTACCCAGACCGTCGGCGCGATCGCCGCCGGGTTCCAGATCAACGACGAGGTCGCGTCGAACCTGAAGTCGCTCATGAACGCCGAGGTCGTTTTCCTGGCCGACGCCGCGCGGTTGGACGAACCGGCGAAGCCGGTCGTCGCCGCCTCGACCATGCACGACACGAGCTCCGCGGTGCTGTCCGCGATCCTCGGGACTCCGCGCCTGGTTCAGGCAGTCCTGCGGGAAGGAAAGGCGATCGGCCCCCTGCCTCTCGACATCTCAGGCGATACGTTCCTGGCCTATTTCCTCCCGATCCGTTCCTCCACCGACCAGCTCGTCGGCGCTGCGGTGCCGCTTCGCAGTCGCGACCGCGAACTCGCGCCTTTCCGGCGGATCCAGAGCATCCAGATCCTCGTCGGTCTCGTAGCGCTCATGATCGCTTTCGTTCTGTCGTTCGTGTTCGCGCGGAGGATCACCGGTCCCGTCGACCGCCTGGTCCGTGCAACCGAGGCGGTGCGTGTCGGCGATCTCGACACCGAACTGCCGGTCGAGTCGAACGACGAGATCGGGATCCTGGCCCGATCGTTCCGCGCCATGCTCGAGGAGCTGAAAGAGAAGGCGGCTCTGGAGAAATACGTCGCGTCGCTGTCGCTGTCGAACAGCGGCGAGGAGACGATCACCGCATCCCGGATTCCCGGGATCGGACCGGGGATGGCGTCGAGCGACGAGCCCCAGATCGGCACGCTGTTCGCCGGGCGCTACGAGATCCAGTCGGTGCTCGGAAAGGGCGGGATGGGGATCGTCTACAAGGCCCACGACCGCGAGCTCGACGACCTCGTGGCGATCAAGACGCTGCGCGGAGACGCGCTGTCGGCCGATCCGTCGCTCCTCGATCGCTTCAAGCAGGAGATCCGTCTCGCGCGTCGCATCACGCACCCCAACGTGCTCCGGACGCACGACCTCGGAGAGTCGAACGGCCTCCGGTTCATCTCCATGGAGTTC
>DASUAD010000060.1:0-2418 GCA_035763965.1 Thermoanaerobaculia bacterium
ACATTCGAGTAGTTCAACTCCGACTGCAGCGAGAAACCGAGTACGTCGAAGTCCGCGACCGGGGAGAACGACTCGACGGTGAAGAGCGGAATCCGTTCCTCGCGCATCCGGCGCTCGAGGTCCACCCATGGTGCGTAGGTCCGCTCGCAGGCGAACTCCGGCCGACGGTTCACGATCTCGTAGAGGATCTTGCCGCCCGTGTGGCTCATGCCGATCTCGTAGGTGTCGGGGAACGCGAGCGCGATCGTCACCGCCGAGGCGGACAGGTTCTTGCGGACGACGTTTCGTTCCAGGCCGATATAGCGGCCCGGCTTCTCCACGGTCGGGAGAATCGGGTCGAGTCGGGGCCGAACCGACGCGTATTTCATCGAACCGACATTCTAATGGGGACAGATTTATTTTCGCGTGTGGCCAAGTCGTTGGCCTTCGCATCGGGAAAATAAATCTGTCCCCATTACTGGTACTTGAATCCGGTTCCGGTATTGAAGAGCACGATCCTCGATCGCCGATCCAGGCGTCGGTCTTCGGCGAGCTTCTTCGCCGCGGCCCAGGTCGCCGCGCCTTCCGGGCACACGAAGAGACCTTCCGACGCGCCGATCTCGTCTTCGGCCGCCCGCATCTCGTCGTCGGTGACGGCGATCGCGTCGCCTCCCGACTCACGGATTCCCGCGAGGATGAGGAAGTCGGCGAAGGGCTTCGGCACGCGAAGGCCGGAGGCGTACGTCGCCGCGTTCTCCCATCGCTCCGCGACCGCCTTGCCTCCGGCGAACGCTTTCACGACGGGCGCGCATCCCGCCGCCTGCACGACGATCATCCGGGGCCGGTTCGGCCCGATCCATCCGAGGCGCTCCATTTCCGCGAACGCCTTCCACATTCCGATCAGCCCGGTTCCGCCGCCGGTCGGATAAATGACCGCGTCCGGGAGATCCCAGCCGAACTCCTCGGCGAGCTCGTATCCCATCGTTTTCTTTCCCTCGACGCGGTACGGTTCCTTCAGGGTCGAGACGTCGTGCCACCGGCTCTTCGCGGCGCCTTCCGCGACGAGCTTGCCGCACGCGTCGATCAACCCGTCCACCATCGTGACCCGCGCACCGTAACGCTCGCATTCGACGCGGAACAGCGGAGGCGTGTCCCGCGGGAGGAAAACGTCGCACGACATTCCGGCACGCGCCGCGTAGGCCGCCGCGGCGCCGCCGGCGTTGCCCGCGCTCGGCACGGCGATCCTCTCGAACCCGAGCTCCTTCGCTTTCGAGACCGCGGCCGAAAGCCCGCGCGCTTTGAAGGAGCCGGTCGGATTCCCGGACTCGTCCTTGATCCAGAGGTCGACGAAGCCGGCGCGTGCGCCGAGTCGGATCGCGCGGATCAGCGGCGTTCCGCCTTCGCCGAGCGACACGACGTTCGCGGGTTCCTCGACCGGCATCATCTCGTGCCATCGCCAGATCGAGCGCGGCCGATCCGAAACGGCATCGCGATCGAGCGGGCGATCGTGGTATCGCGCGAAGAGAGGCCCGCGGCATCCGTCGGCAGGACAGACTCCGAGACGACTGTCGCGCTCGAGCAGTCGCCCGCACTTCGTGCAGGAGAGGTGAGCGAAAAAAGAAGACATCGATCCGGAATTATCCGCTCTCGGCGCGAAGTCGGTTGCGCACGCGGAGCGGTCCGCGCGCGCGGCGGGCGCATCAGGATAGCACCTTCAAGATCGGGATACGAGCTTGACGCTCGCTCGAAGCGGAAGGGATAATCGGAGCGGTCATGGAATTCAACGATCACCTTCGCGAGATGCTGAAGGAGCTCGGCCAGGCGATCAACGAGTCGATCTCCGGCTCGGGTCGCGTGCACGACTCCATCCAGCGGATTCGCGACGAGGGCTACAACCTCTACATGGTCCTCGACGCGAAGGTGGGCGTGAATCGCCGCGAGGGCCGCGGGAGCTCGCGCGCGCGCCCGGCCTCGGCTCGCGGCGAATCGACGGTCGAGGAGCGCGCCGCGTTTCGCATCAACGTCAAGGATCTGCGGTTCCTGAAGTCCGTCGGCATCGATCCCACCCGGAAGGTCCGCAATCGCCGGACGGTCGCGACGCGTTCCACGCGCCTGATCGCCCGCCGCGCGCGGTCGCTCAAGAGCGACTAGGCTTCGGGGCGGCCCACCGCCGCCATGACCGGTTCCCGACCCTCTCCGCAAGCCCTCGGCTTTTCGATTTCACACTGGGAATCCCTTGCAAAGAGCTGGTCCGTGCCGGCCTATCGCGGGCGCCAGATCTTCGACGCCCTTCACCGCCGCGGAGCGCGTTCCGCCGCCGCGATCCACGAGCTGCCGCGAGAGTTGCGCGAGCGGCTCGAGCAGGAGATGCCGATCGGACTGCCCGAGATCGTGCGCCGCGAAGCCTCCCGGGACGGGAGCGTCAAGTACGGCCTGCGC
>DASUAD010000061.1:0-4189 GCA_035763965.1 Thermoanaerobaculia bacterium
ATGGCGTACAGGAGCGCGGCGGCGTCGCGGGCCGAATGGAACCGGTGCCGGAAACCGGCGAGCTCTTCCCGGGCGAATCGGCGGAAGTCCCCGATTCGATCGATCGCCTCCGCGGGCCGGGGACCGAGCGCGCCGAGGAGCCGCCCGACCGTCGCGAGGATCGTCTCGACCCGGCCGTAGGCGAAGGCCGACGCGATCCACGCGGCAACCTCTCGGTCCTCGTCCCGAGCGTACGCCGCGGCGAAACGGATCGGGTCGCGCTGAACGATGGCGGCGGCGTAGGAGCGGGACAGGCGATTGAGTCGGTCGGCGAGCACGCGCTCCCGGGCGGAGAGGTTTGACACTGTGCGCGGGGCGGATCTTAGCATCCGGATCGTTTCCTGCTGCTGGTCGACGATACGCGATCCGGGACCGCCTACGGTTGCGTGGCTCGGACGTTCAGAAGATCGACGGGAAGCGCGCTGTAGTTTTCGATCTCGATCTTCTTGTCCTTCGTGTCCCAGCTGATCTTCGCCGCCGGCACCATCTTGCCCTCACCTTTGCCGTCTTCGTCCAGGCGGAGCTCGATCAAGGTCAGCTGGTACTGCATGGAACGTTGATTCGTCGCTGCCTCGCGGAACGCGACGCGGCGATTCGTGGCGATGACGACGCGTCGTCTGCCGTCGGGACCGGGATTGTCCCGCGCATAAAAGAGGTCGTAACCGATCGAGTTGGGAAGGCGCATGTAGCCCACACGGGGTCGGATTTTCATGAGCGTGTCGACCAGCTTGTCGCGTCCGAACTCCTGGAGCGTCGTCAGGAGCATCTCGCGCTCCTGGTCGGTGGACCACCGCTCGATCGTAATCGTCAGGGCGCCCGCCCTGCCGGTCCCGAGGCTGGCGGCGAAGGCCCTGAACGTTTCGATGGGTTTTGCCTCGGCCGCCAGCACACTGCCCGAGAGCAATCCCAGAACGGCGGCCAGAAGAACGACTCGATGCCGGCGCATGGCGACCCCCTTTGGCCGAGAACTCTACAGCGCCTTCCGGCATCGAGACCCTGATCAGCCGCGTGCTATGGTTCGAAAACACGGGATTGATGAACCCGAGATCGGGCAGGATGCCGGCGTCGCGATCGATCCTCTTGACGCACGGATCGCCCGTTCCCAACCGATGAAAGACCTCTTCACGAGACTGTGGGACGACCTGCTCGGCCGCGCCGGTGGCCCGATGAGGCTCCGGCTGATCCTGCAGCCCGCGATGGCGGCGTTCCTCGCGTTTCGGGCCGGGTGGAAGGATGCGAGAGACAGAAAGACTCCTTACCTGGCCACGGTGGTCACCGATCGTTCCCAGCGAAAGAGCCTGCTCCGTGAGGGATTGCAGGACATCGGCAAGGTTCTCATCGCGGCCGTCGTGCTCGACCTGATCTACCAGATCGTCGTCCTGCACCGCTTCTATCCGGGAGAGACGCTGATCGTGGCGACCGTTCTGGCCCTCGTTCCCTATCTCCTGATTCGCGGTCCGGCGAATCGTCTGGCTCGTCGCAGGCGGGACGCGGCCAGTGCGCCCCGGTAGGCGATCCGCGCGCACTCATGAGTTACGGAAAGGAAGGCGCCCGCGGAGCCGGGATTGACGACGCCCGGGAGGATCGGCGGCGCTGGAGGATGGAAGCCGGGACCTCGTTGATCCTCGCTCTCGCGACGACGGCATCGGCCTGGTGCGCGTACGAGTCGACGCGCTGGGGCGGAGCCCAGACCTTCCGTCTCGTCGCTGCGACTCGCGCCGCGAAACAGGCGTCCCAGCTGTCCGCTCGCGCGATCCAGCTCGAGGCGTTCGATGCCAGCATGTTCGCCGAATGGATCAAGGTGCGGGGCCGGGGGGAGAAGGAGCTGGAGAAGTTCTTCTACGACCGGTTTCGTCCGGACATGCAAAAAGCGCTGGACGCCTGGTTGCGAACGAATCCGTTCGAGGATCCGAGCTCGCCGCGTGGCCCCTTCCGGATGGCGGAATACGTGCTCCCCGAGACTGCGGAAGCCGATCGCCTGGAGAAGGAGTCGACCCGACTTCTCGACACGGCGATCGAAGCCAACCGGATCGCAGACCGCTACGTGCTGCTCACCGTCATGTTCTCGTCGGTCCTCTTCTTCGGCGGGATGGGTCAGACCGTGCGATCGCGCCGGCTCCAGATCATTTCGCTCGTCATCGCGGTCGTGCTTTTCGCCGGCACGATGATCGCGCTCGGGGCCATGCCATTGTGCCGGGAGTGAGATTTGACTCCGTGCGGCGCGGACCTTACCATCCGAGTCGGTGACTTCCGGTCTCGACTCCGCAACGCTCTCCGTCCCGCTCTCTCGACGCTCCCACTGATTTGAAGCGTTCCCAGGCCGCGTCGCGTCAGCGGGTCGTGATCGTCGGCGTTTCGTCGCGCGCGGTTCCGCGTTCAGCTTCGGAGGAGCATCTCGACGAGCTCGAGCGCCTCGTCGAATCGGCCGGTGGTGAAGTCGTCGGTCGCGTCGTCAAGGAACGAGCGGCGCCGGATCCCGCCACCTACGTGGGCCGCGGAGCGGTCGAGGAGATCGGCGGCATGGCGCGCGACGAGAGCGCCGGGCTGGTCGTCTTCGACGACGAGCTCACGCCCGCCCAGGTGAGGAACCTCGAAGGGCGCTGGGGCGAGGAAGTCACAGCGCTCGACCGTCCGGGGCTGATCCTCGACGTGTTCGCGTCGCACGCGCGCACCCGCGAGGCAAAAACGCAGGTGAACCTCGCGCAGCTCCAGTATCTGCTGCCGCGGCTCGCCGGGCGTTACGGGCATCTCTCGCGGCTCGCGGGAGGAATCGGCGGTCGGGGCGCGGGCGAGCAGAAGCTCGAGCTCGATCGCCGGAAGATCCGCGACCGCATCACCCGGCTCCGACGCGACCTCGAAAAGATCGAGACGTCGCGGCAGGTTCGCCGCCGCTCCCGGGCAGGGAGATTCCAGGTCGCGATCGCCGGCTACACGAACGCCGGGAAGACGACGCTCTTCAACCGCCTCACCCGCCAGTCGGCTTACGCTGCCGACCGCCTCTTTGCGACCCTCGATTCGAAGACGGCGCACGGCGCGTCGCCGAAGCTGACGCCGATCGTCTTCGTGGACACGGTCGGTTTCGTGCGGAAGCTGCCGCCTTCGCTCGTCGCTTCGTTCCGCTCGACGCTCGCCGAGATCCGCGACGCCGACCTCGTGATTCACGTTCTCGACGCATCCTCGCCGCGCGTGGACGAGGAGCGCCGCGTCGCCACCGAGGTGCTGGAAGAGCTCGGCGTCTCTCCCGAGAGAATCCTTCCCGTCTGGAACAAGACGGACCTGCCCGGCGCCGTCGCCGCGCGCGGCGACCTCGGGGTCTCGGCGCTGACCGGCGCGGGAATGGAGGCGCTCGAGCGGGCGATCCTGCGGAGGGCCCGGCCGGAGCCGGAGCGATTCGCCCTCCGGATCCCGTACGCCAACGGCCGCGCGATCTCCGCGGCTCGCGCCTCGTTCCGGGTCCTCGAGGAGCACGACCTGGGAGACGCCCTCTGGCTCGCGGTTGCGGGGGAGCGCAAGAACCTGGGCTCGCTCTCCCGCTACGAGGAGCCCATCGAGGAGCCCGTCGTGCTCCGGAGGAGGGCGCGCTGAGGCCCGCCCGAAGAACAAAGAGGGGAGCCCTTCGGCTCCCCTCCATGCCGGAACTCCCATGCCGGCACTCTTCTTGGTTTTTCCATAGATCAAGCCCCGTACCACCGGCCGGCGGAAATCTCGTCTTTGCAGTGCAAGGATTTACGGAGCTGGTCGAGTCGGAGGAGCCAATCTCGGTCAGCCCTCACGTTCGAAGAGCGACAAAATCTGTCGACTACAATTTGCCGCTCCGATGAAGCGACTGCCTTGGATGAGCCTGCTTGTTGTCTCGTTGGCGGCCTCAACCGCCTGTTCGCGCGGCCATCGGGCCGAGCACGCCGTCGAAACCGAGGCTCCGGAGCCGGCTTTCCCCACTCCGGATACGACTCCGATTCCGGCTCTTCGAACCCCCGCCGGGCTCGTTCTGGGTGTCGAGGGGACACCCGCGGCGGCGGCGAGCGCTGTCGCTCCCCCGACCACCCCGACGCCGGTCCCGTGAGCGACGCCCGCGAAGCCCCCCGGCTCGAGACCGTTCCCGCGCGGAGCGCCGCTGATCAAGTCGAGCCGGCGCGGAGCGCTCATCCGG
>DASUAD010000062.1:0-3267 GCA_035763965.1 Thermoanaerobaculia bacterium
TCGAACGATTGCCGGCTCTCGTATTTCGCGCGTTCACCCCGCCGGGATCCGGCACATGTAACTGATAAATTCGCACCGCAGCGTGAACCGGGGTGACGACCTAAGCTGTGTGGTCCACGCCCTGCGTCGGAGACTGCAAGGGTGGCCACTGAGAACCCTCGAACGAGGCGAACAAGAAGACATGAGGCAACTCTCGGTGCCGAGAGTTGAGCGGTTCAGACATCAAGACGAGGGGGTTTGTGATGAGAGGATTCTGGTCCATTAGAACTCTGGGATTATTTGCGATTGCCTTCGCTGCGTCGACAAGCGGTCTCATCGCGCAGGTCGCGGATCCAGTCACCGGAGCGTGGGAGCTCAACGTCGCAAAGTCGAAGTTCACACCAGGACCGCTACCCAGGAGTCAGACTCGCACGTACGAGGTCACCGGGCAACAGTTGAAATCCGTGCAGAAGGGAGTCGATGCCGAAGGGAAACCAACTCTCGTCCAGTTCACGGCGAACTTCGATGGCAAGGACTACCCCTACACTGGATCGCCAGATTTCGATACGCTCGCAGTGACCCGTGTAGACAAATCCACGATTTCATTCACACAGAAGAGGGCTGGCAAAGTTGCGCTCACGGGAACGACGGTGATCTCGAAGGACGGAAAGACCATGACGATCTCTGGCAAGGGGACCAACGCCGAAGGTCGACCAATGGACGTTACGTTCGTCTTCGAAAAACACTAACGGGTCTTCCGGCGAGACGCACAGGCTGACAACGGGTTGGAGCCGGCGGCGCTCGGTAGCGGGTCTCAACCTGCAGACGGGTGCCGCGGCTCGACCCGAGCCCGTGCTGCACGACACACAATCTCTGCCCCGTCTCCCGCTCCGACCTAAGCCCAACGCCTTATTTCAGTTAGACGCCGGCCTCGTCCGCGGCAGAGCTCTGGTGACCGCACCGACGGAGCGGACCGAGGAAATTGTGCTGGATTGAAGGAGAAGACGGTCGAACGATAGCCTCGCCGAATCGGCGGAACCCGATGAGACCGAGCGACGAGTGCGTGTTCCGAGCGTTCGATGGTACGGAGCTCTTCTATCGGCACTGGCCGGCGACGAGCGGGCGTTCCGGCGGAGCGATCGTGCTCTTCCACCGCGGCCACGAGCACTCCGGACGGATGGCGCACCTCGTCGACGAGCTCGGTCTCGACGACTTCGCCTTCTACGCGTGGGATGCCCGCGGGCACGGCCGGTCGCCCGGTCCGCGCGGCTTCAGCCCGAGCGTCGGCACCTCGGTGCGCGACGTGGACGACTTCATCGCGGACGTCGCCGAACGTTCCGGGCACGCGGTCGAGGACATCGCGGTGATCGCGCAGAGCGTTGGAGCGGTGCTGGTGTCGGCGTGGCTCCACGACTACGCGCCGCGGATCCGCTGCGCGGTGCTCGCCGCGCCCGCGTTCAAGGTCAAGCTCCGCGTGCCGTTCGCACGCTCCGGGCTCACTCTCCTGCATCGGCTGCGCGGCAACTTCTTCCTGAACAGCTACGTGAAAGCAGAGTTTCTGACGCACGACGAGAAGCGGGTCGCCTCGTACGACAGCGACCCCCTCCTCAGTCGGCCGATCTCGGTGAATATCCTTCTCTCACTCGACACCATCGCCGAGCGCGTCGTCGCCGACGCGCAGGCCGTCACGGTGCCCGTGCAGATGCTGATTTCCGGCGCCGACCGGGTCGTTCATCTCGAACCGCAGCACGAGTTCTTCGAGCGCCTGGGCAGCGCCGTGAAGGAGAAGCACGTGCTGGCCGGCTTCTATCACGACACGCTCGGCGAGCGTGACCGCGAGCCGGTGCTGGCTCTCGTTCGGGACTTCATTCGTGCTCGCTTTGCGCATCCGCGGGACTTCGTGGATTTGACGGGCGCCGACAAGAAGGGACCGACCAAAGAAGAGACCGATCGGCTGGCCGCACCACTTCCCGCGCTCTCGCCGCGGGCGTGGTACTGGGCTGCGACGCGCCTCGCGATGCGGTTGGGCGGAATGCTCTCCAGCGGCATCCGGCTCGGCCACGAGACCGGGTTCGATTCGGGTAGCACACTCGACTACGTCTACCAGAACGTGGCGCGCGGCCGTTCCGCTCTCGGTCGATTCATCGACCGCCGGTACCTCAACTCGATCGGCTGGCGCGGAATCCGCCAACGCAAGGTCCACATCCAGGAGCTCATCCGCGACGCCTTGCAGCTGCTTCAGAAGGCCGGTGCGCCCATTCACGTCATGGACATCGCGGCGGGCCACGGGCGCTACGTCCTTGAGGCACTCGATGCGGCCGACGTTCGTCCGAGTTCGATCCTTCTGCGCGACTACAGCGACCGGAACGTCCGTGAGGGATCGGCACTCATTCAGTCGAAAGACCTCGGGCATATCGCCCGGTTCGTCAAGGGCGATGCCTTCGACCGTGCGAGCCTCGCCGGCGTGGCGCCGCGGCCGACGCTCGCGATCGTCTCCGGCCTCTACGAGCTTTTTCCGGACAACGAGATGGTCGCCCGCTCACTCGCCGGGGTCGCCGACGCGGTGCCGGCCGGGGGGTATCTCATCTACACGGGGCAACCGTGGCATCCGCAGTTGGAGCTGATCGCCCGCGTGCTCACGAGCCATCGCGGCGGCAGGGCCTGGATCATGCGCCGACGGACGCAGGCGGAGATGGACCAGCTCGTGCGGCGTGCCGGCTTTCGCAAGCTCTCGCAGCGCATCGACGAGTGGGGCATCTTCACGGTTTCACTGGCGGTTCGCGAGGAAGCGCCCGGCGCCGCTCCTGGTGGACCGACGTCATCGTGACAGGGGTACGCCCGTGACGCCGAGCCATCGCGTGGATCGCGTTTCTCGGTCCGTTCCTCTTCGGCTACTACGGGTGCTCCAACTGGCTCGCGAGCGCAGAGTCGGCGTCGGCTCCGTCGTGCCCTCGTCGGCGACAGGTCAGAGAACCCACGCCACGAAGTCTCCTTCGAACGTGGCGACGTTCTCACCGTTGCAGCAGAGGACAGAGTGAACGGTGAATCTGGCGCGGTTCCTTCGACGGAGAGTCTCGACAAAGCGGCGCCAGGCTGGGACATCCGGCATCGTCGCCGACGCGGAGAAGGTCCCGGTGATCGGCCTCTCATAAGCCATGGTGTTTCTCTGGATGACGATCCGGGTGTTGAACTGCTCCTTCTTCAGCCGAAGGTACATCAGCGTCCAGGCCGACAATATGGCCACGGCCGAAGCGCTGCCGCCGAACACGGTTTCGCGGTGATTGATGT
>DASUAD010000063.1:0-12067 GCA_035763965.1 Thermoanaerobaculia bacterium
GGCCGTGGACCGCGTGAAGAAGATGTCCAGGCCCCCGCCGACGAATCCGCCGAACTCGGTGTCGGAGTCACCGAACGGGAAATCCACGAAATACGCGCCGACTCCGCCCTGCACGAACGGGTGGAGGACACCACCCTCCCAGTTGTAGGTCGCGGTGAAATCCGCGTACGCCTCCTTGGCGTCGTCCCCGAAGTCGGTGTCGGACTTCCAGCCGCCGCCGAGCGCGCCCAGCGAGAAGTTTCGCGTCACGAAGTAGTCGAACCCGCCGGAGAAACCCACGTCGGCGTCGAAGTCTTCGTCGGTGGGATTTGAAACGCCCAACCCGCCGAACACTGCAAAGCCGCCCTCGCGCGGCATCCTCTGCGCCGCGGCGAGCGCCGGCAGTAAAAGAAAAGCCGCAGCCATCGCGAGAACCCGGGTCGTACTTTTCATGAGAACCTCCCTTTACGCTGCTCGCTCCCCTCCCCGCGAGGGTCGTTCAAGAGGCGTGCCCGGCGATGGCCCGCCCGCGAAAAGCCGCATAAAATCAGCAGCTTCATGTTGCGACTCGGAAACCTCACCGTGGATCCCCCACTCGTCCTCGCCCCGATGGCGGGGATCACGGACCATCTCTACCGCCTGATGCTCCGGCGCATCGGCGGCGTCGGGCTCGTCACGATGGAGTTCATCTCGTCGGAGGCCATCACCCGAGGCAACGCGCGCCAGCGCGCGAAGATGTTCTTCTCCGAAGAGGAGCGGCCGCTCTCGATCCAGATCTACGGATCGGATCCCGACCGCATGGCGGCCGCGGCCGAGATCGTGGAGCAGCTCGCGCCCGACGTCTGCGACATCAACATGGGATGCCCGGCGAACAAGGTTCTGAAGGGCTGCGCGGGCGCGGCCCTCATGGGAGATCTGCCTCTGGCGCGCCGCATCGTCCGCGAGGTCAAGAGCCGTCTCTCGATCCCGCTGACCGTCAAGTTCCGGCTGGGAATCGACGACGCACGCCGGAATTTCCTCGACCTCGCGCGGATCTGCGAGGACGAGGGGGCGGCCGCGGTCGCCATGCACGCCCGCACGGCGCGCCAGATGTACGCGGGGCAGGCCGACCGGGGCCAGATCGCGGCGCTGAAGCGCGCTCTCTCGATTCCCGTCATCGGGAACGGGGACGTCGAGACGGCCGGCGACGTTCTCGCGATGATCTCCGAGACCGGGTGCGACGGCGTGATGGTCGGCCGCGCCACGATGAAGAATCCGTGGATCTTCCGGCAGGCCGCCGATCTCCTCGCGGGAAGGATGCCCCGCGAGGCGACCGCGGCGGAGCGGCGCGACCTGATGCTCTGGCACTTCGGCGAGATCGAGCGGACCGCGCGCGACCCCCGCGAGGCGCTCCACAAGTTGCGGACGATGACGGGCTGGTACACGCACGGGCTCCCGAACGGGAGGGCATTGAGGGTCCGAATCGGCGAGCTTTCGACCCCGGTCGAGTTCCAGGAAGCGGTCGTCGAGTTCTTCGAGGACTCCGGCCGGCTCGCCCGGACCGCCTGATCCGCTCCCGGCGGCCCGGCCGCCGGGAATGACGGCGGCCCCGAATCGGGTTCGGAGTCTCGGAATGTTCCGAAAAATCCTCTTTCTCGCCGCAGCGCTCGCCCTGGCCCCCCTCTCCGTCAGCGCCGCACAAACGAAACGCACCGAGCTAAAGACCCCCGTCGGGCGATTTCCGCTCGAGGTCACGGCCGAATACCTCGGCATGGCCGCGGACAAGACCGTCGTCCGGCTGAAGCTCGCCTCGGCCGAACTCTCGAAAGCCGCGGCCTCGAGGGGCGTCCGGACCTTCTCCGGGGAGCTGCGCGGTACCTTCTCGCGCGGAAACGACATGGTGCAGGCGTTCCGGTACCCGGTCTCGGGCGACGTCATGGACGGGAAGACCTTCACCTACTCGTTCCTGCGCGCGGTGCCTCCCGGCAACTACCACGTCAAGCTCATCGTCGCCGACCCGACCGGCCGCGAGATCGGCGAAGGTTCCGTCGACCTCATGGTTCCCGAGGTCGGCCTCGCGTTCCGCCCCGAGATGGCCCCGGCGGAGGCGGAAACGCTTCCCGAGGCCGAAGCCATCGTGATCGCCGACGACGCCGCTCCCCACAAGGTCGGGGAGACGGAGACCGACTCGCCGAAGCTGAAGCTCCTGCCGCCGCCCCGCGAGGCTCCGGTCGGACTCCTTCGCCTCGAGGCGCAGGTCGAGCCGCCGATCAAGAAGGTCGCGTTCTACCTGGGCGAGAAGCTGTTGCTCGCGCGGACGCGGCCCCCGTATTCGGTCGAGATCGATCTGGGCAACCTTCCTCTGAAGCAGACCGTGCGCGCCGTCGGATACGACGAGACGGGCCGCGTCATCGACGAGGACGCGTGGGCGATCAACGAAGGCGCTGCGCGGGTCGCGGTGCGGGTCCTGCCGCAGCCCGATCCTGCCGCCGGAAAAGTTCGGGTCAAAGTCGCCGTCCAGTCGATCGCGGGAGGTGTCGCGAAGCTGGTGGAGCTCTTTCTGGACGAGAAGAAAGTCGGATCCTGGACACACGCCCCGTACGTCGCGACGATCCCTTACGAGCAGTACTCGCGCGGAAACTTCCTGCGCGCGACGGCGGTTTCGGAGGACGGAAAGGAAGCGAACGACATCCGGATGCTCAAGGGCCCTTCGACGACCGTCGAGAGCGTACGGGTCGACGTCGTTCAGCTCCACGTCTCCGCGCTCGACCGGTCCGGGCACTTCGTGAAAGGCCTCGCGCGCGACGATTTTTCGGTGCAGGAGGACGGCCGCCAGCAGACGATCTCGGGATTCGAGGTCGCCGACAAGCTGCCGCTGACGATCGGCCTCGTCGTGGACGGCTCGGGCTCGATGGAGAAGGGACTGTCCTTCGTCCACGAGGCCTCGGCGGAGCTCTTCAAGAGCCTGATCCGGGAGAAGGACAAGGGCTTCGTGATCGAGTTCCGCGAGCGGCCCCGGTTTCTCCAGGACCTGACCGGAAACTCCGCGGAGCTCCAGCGGGCGGCGCGCGAGACCCGGGCCGAGGGAGCCACCGCTCTCTACGACTCGATCGTCCTCGGGCTCTACCAGTTCCGCGCCCTCGAGGGTCGCAAGGCTCTCGTCGTCGTGACCGACGGCGCCGACAACCGGTCGCACGTCGACTTCTCGACGCTGCTGCGGTACGCGCGGTCGGCCGGCGCGCCGGTGTATTTCATCGCCGTCGGGATCCCTCTGACCGACTTCAAGTCGAAGAAGGCGATCGGCGAGATCGCGACGGAGTCGGGCGGACAGGTTTTCTCGATCGGCAGCGCCGCGAAGATCAACGAGGTGACCCGGCAGATCGAGGAAGAGCTGCGGTCCCAGTACATCCTCGCGTTCCGCACCGACTCGCCGAAGCCGCAGGGGGAGTATCGAGCGGTCAACGTGGCCGTGGCGAAGCCGGGAATCTCGGTGAGGACGATCCGGGGCTACATCCCGTAAATGGGGACAGATTTATTTTCGGCTGATTTGTTTTCGGCGGATCGTTGCACCTCCCTTGCTGCCCGGGAAAATAAATCTGTCCCCTATCCCCGCATTTTCACCTTCACCCGGTAGGTCAGCTTCGCTTCCCCGCCGGCGGGAACCGGCACGGCAAACTCGGCGGTGAAAGCGCTCATCTTGCGCGCCGGCACCGACGATTCGAGGATCGTCCAGTCGCCGGGGAACTGTTCGCGCACGAGCACGGTCACCGGGTCCTTCTTGCGGCTCGTGAGGACCATTTCGTACGCCGACTCGGTCTCGCGCTGGCTGGTCTGCTGGAAAGAGACCTGGCGCCGCTCTCCGGAGAGGTCGAACGCCTCCGAGCTCTCGATCTCGATGTCGTTCCTTTCGGGCGTGTGCTCGATCCGGTCCTCGCCGGTGAAGACGCCTCCGCCTTCCGCGTACACTCGCACGACGCCGGCCGGCAGTGCGCGCGCGAGCGGCTTCGTCTCGACGCGGTACTGGACTCCGACCGGAACCCGCTGCGCCTCCTGCATCGCGCCGAACCAGTACGTCGTGCGCGCGACGTAACGCTTCTCGACGGCGACGTCCACGCCGGACGCGAGAGGAAAGGTCGTACGGCCGGACGCGAGCCGCGGCGGCGCGCCCACGTCGTAGATGCGCGACTCGGAGAGCTCCGCGCCCTTCATCTGGACGTCCTCCGCCACGACCGTCTGTGCGCGCATCGCCATCATCGGCCCCAGCACGGGAGGCGCGCTCACGACGCGCAGCGTCCCGGCGAGCAGCCGCAGGCGGGTCGGCGCGAACTCGGCGCCGCTTCGGTTGTCGACGACGAAGAATCCTTCGAGTCGTCCGCGCTTCTCGTCGGCAGCGAGCGAGAGCGCGTAGCTCGCCTCCCACGACACGTCGCCGACCAGGTAGCGGGACGTGAGAGTCCGGCTGCCGGCGCGGTCGCTCTCGAGCTTCAGGACGACGCCGCTCGGTCGCCCGGCTCCGCCGGCGTCAGTCGCGAGCGAGATCCGCGCGTCCGGCTCTCCGTAGACGAGCTCCCCGCCCTCCCGGAACAGAACCTGCGCAGGGGTCGGACCGTGTACCGCCAGCACCTCGCCTTCGACGGCGGCGCCGTCCCGGCGCTGGATGCGAACGCGTTTTCCGACGAGCCCGGCGAGCCACTCCGTTCCGGCGGCCTGCCCGGGGAGCGGCGCAGTGAGCCCGAGCCACCGGACGCCCGCCTCGTTTGCGTTCACGATGCTCCAGGTCTCCGTGCGAGCGGACGCCGGAGCGCCTTCCCAGAGGAGATCGGATCGGCCCGCGGGAATCGCCAGGGCGCGGCTCTCGACGACGAGCGCCAGGTTCTGGTTGGTGACGACGAGGTCCTGCTGGCGCGCCCCGGGCGCCGGCGCGGACGGTGTCTGGCCGCGCGCCACGAGGTTCGCCGAGAGGAGCGAAGCGAGAACGAACGACCGGCGGAAGCTCATCCTAAGACCCTCCAATGGCGGAGTTTACAGTGCGAAAGCGGAACGGCCGGCGGCTCCGGACGCCCGGTTTCCTCGTGCTAACATCCGCGCCGCTTTGGCCGGCGAGACGCGCACGCGGTGGGCCCTCGTTCTCGGCGCCTCGTCCGGTTTCGGCGAGGCCTGCTCGATCGCGCTCGCGAAGGCGGGCTGGAACATCTTCGGCGTTCATCTCGATCGAAAGTCCACCCAACCGAACGTCGATCGGATCGTCGCGGAGATCGCCGGCGCCGGTCGCAAGGCCGAGTTCTTCAACGTCAACGCGGCCGACGACGGTAAGCGCGCGGAGGTCGTCGGCGCGATCGCGCGCGCCTGCGGCGAAGCTCCCCCCGAGAGCCGCGTTTCGGTCATGCTCCACTCGCTCGCCTTCGGGACGCTCAAGCCGTTCTTCGCCTCTCCGCGGGAAAACGCCGTCACGAAGGCGCAGATCGAGATGACCCTCGACGTCATGGGCAACTCGATCGTGTACTGGACGCAGGATCTCTTCTTCTCGGGCCTGTTCGCGCCGGGCGCGCGGATCTTCGCGATGACCTCCGCCGGCGATCACATCGTGTGGCCGGCCTATGGAGCGGTTTCCGCGGCGAAGGCGGCCCTCGAATCTCACGTCCGGCAGCTCGCCGTGGAGCTCGCCCCGCACCGCATCGCCGTCAACGCGCTGCGCGCCGGGGTCACCGACACGCCGGCGCTTCGGAAGATCCCGGGCAACGAACGGATGATCGAGCGCGTTCTCGCGATGCACCCGGCCGGCCGCCTGACTACCCCGGCGGACGTCGCGGGCGCGCTCGTCGCGCTCTGCGCCGACGGCGCCGCGTGGGTGAGCGGCAACGTCATCGGCGTGGACGGCGGCGAGGACGTCGCCGGCGGTCGGTAGTGGGGACAGACCACGGTTTACCGATAGGCATCGTCGACAGCGGCGAACCTCCCGTAAACCGTGGTCTGTCCCCGGATTTCGACTTCGTTCGCGAAAAGGCGGGGATCCGGGAGTTTCGCCAGCGCTCCAACGGTCTCCGCGTCCTGCTGCTCGCGAACACCGTGGCGCCCGTGGCGACGTTCTGTGTCGTGTACCACGTTGGGAGTCGCAACGAGGCGGTCGGATACACGGGCGCCACACACCTGCTCGAGCACCTCATGTTCAAGGGGACTCCCGAGTTCAATCGAGAAAAGGGGACGGCGGTGGCTGCGGTCCTCGAGGCGCTGGGCGCCCGTTTCAACGCGACGACGTGGTTCGACCGGACGAACTACTACGAGACGATCCCCTCCGACAAGATCGAGGTGGCCGTGCGGATCGAGGCGTCGCGCATGCGCGGCGCGCTGCTGCGCGATTCCGACCGCGTACCGGAGATGACGGTCGTGCGCAACGAGTACGAGCGGGGTGAGAACTCGCCTTTTCAGGTCCTCTACAAGGAGACCTTTGCGATCGCTTTCCGCGAGCACCCGTACCACCATCCGACGATCGGCTGGAGAACGGACATCGAAGGCGTCTCGACCGAGCGGCTGAAGGAGTTCTACGACGTCTTCTACCACCCGAACAACGCGACGGCGATTCTGATCGGCGATTTCGCGGAGGATGCGGCGCTCGCGACGATCGGGCGCTTCTTCGGCGCAATTCCTCCGTCCGCGAGGGAGATCCCCGAGGTCTACACCGTCGAGCCGCCTCAGGAAGGGGAGCGGCGCTTTACAGTCCGGCGGACCGCGCAGGTCGCATGGCTCGCCCTGTCCTGGAGGACGGTGGCCGCGCGCCACCCGGACACCCCCGCGCTCGCGGCTCTCGGCAACCTCCTCGGAGGAGGGCTGACCGCGAGGCTCCACCTCGCGCTCGTCGAGAAGAGTCTCGCGCTCTCGGTGACGGTCGTGCCCTGGCAGCTGCGCGATCCTGCCCTCTTCTCGGTCTTCGCCCCGGTGCGACCCGGAGTTGCGCCGGAAGTCGTCGAGCAGACGATCCGCGCCGAGGCGGCGCGAATCGCCCGGGAAGGAGTCAGCGAAGCCGAAGCGGAAAAGGCCCGGACGCAGATCGAAGCGGAGGTCATCTTCGAGCGCGACTCGACCGACCAGGTCGCCGCGTCGCTTTCCGAGGCGATCGCCGTCGCCGATTGGGAGTGGTACGCGGATTACCCTGAAATGGTGCGACGCGTCACTGCGCAGGACATCCGTCGCGTGGCCGCGACCTATTTCAAAGACGACGGCCTGACCGCCGGCTTCTACCTTCCGAAGGAGCCGCTGTCCGCATGACGACCTCTTCGGTTCCGGTCGCCGCGGATGCGCGCCGTGGCAAGGTTTCGTTCGAGGAGGCGGTCCGGACGCGCACGCTCGCCAACGGCACGCGACTCTTCGTGCTCGAGAACCGATTCAACCCGACGATCGCGGTCTCCGGGTCATTGAACGCCGGACCGCTCTATGCGCCCCCCGATCGGCGCCTGCTCGCCGGCGTCACCGCGGGGGAGCTCGCAAAGGGAACCGAACGCCGAACGAAGCTCGAAATCGCCGAGGAGCTCGAAAGCCGCGGCGCGAGCTTTTCGATCTCTGCCGGCTCGTCGGATCCCGTGGGTGTGGACATCGCGGCGGCGGCGCTCTCACGGGACGCGGAAGTCCTGCTGGACACCCTGGCGGAGGTACTCCTCACGCCGGTTTTTCCGGAGGAGGAGCTCGCGAAGGAGCGGATGCGCCTCTCGGGCGTCCTCCGGGAGCAACAGGACCAGACCTCGATCCGCGCGTTCGAAGCGCTCTCGCGGCGGCTCTATCCTCCCGGCCACCCGTTTCACCGGAGGCAAGCGGAGGAACGGATCGCCGTCATCGAGTCGCTCACCCGCGACGACCTGCATCGCTTCTACGACGAGCACTTCGGCGCCGCCACGTTGATTCTCGTCGTCGTCGGCGACGTCGAATCGGAGCGGATGCTGGACGGCCTCGAGCAGCGGCTGGGATCGTTTCGGCCCGGGCCCGAGGCCGGCATCCCGCTGCCTCAGCCGGTAGCGCCGGCTCCCGGCGAGGAGACCGTCCTCATGCCGGACAAAGCGAGCGCCGACGTCGTTCTCGCGCAGCCGGGAAACCTCGACCGCCTCGATCCCGAATACCTCGCCTGCGTGCTCGCGAATTCCGCGCTCGGCCAGTCGTCGCTCACGTCGCGCCTCGGCGTCCGGGTCCGCGACACCGAAGGTCTCACGTACGGCATCCACTCCGGCTTCTCCGCGACTCACCTCGCCGGGCCGTTTACCGTCAGCCTGACGGTCAAACCGGAGAGCCGCGACGCCGCCGTGGCGGCGACTCTCGAGGAGATCCGCCGCTTCCGACGCGAGGGCATGACCGCGAAGGAGCTCACCGACGAAAAGAGCTCGCACGCGGGCCGCTACCAGGTCGACCTCGGCTCGAACGGCGGAATGGCGCACGCGATCGACGCGGCCGTCTATTACGGCCTCGGCATCTCGTATCTCGACGAGTTTCCGGGGCTCGTCGCGGCGGTCACCAAGGAAGAGGCGGATTCCGCGTTCGCGAGGCGCGTCGATCCGGACCAGTTCACGATCGTTTCGGCGGGCGCCTTCGAAGAATAGCCGCGGCGCTCGCTGCGCGAAAGCGCAGCGACTGCGCCGCCTCAGGAACTCCCTCTCCCGCTTGCGGGAGAGGGGAGGGGTGAGGGGGCTGACTTCGCCGTGATGTGTTTCGACTCGCGCGCAGCGACTCATCCGCTCGGTACTCTCTCTTTGGATAGAATCGCGCCCTGAAGGAGGCCCGATATTCCGAGACGACCCCAATACCGTAAGCCGAACCGCCGCCGTCCCGGCGAGGCACCCCCTACGCATCGCGTGTATCTCTCGAACGAGGCGCCCATGCCGGAGGATCGGACGAATGACGGAAAGACGTGGTTCCGGCTCCGGCTCGACTCGGAACCCTCACCGGAGTGGATGCGCGCCTACCGCGCCGGTCTTCTCGGGATGACGCGGGAGGACCGGGACGCCGTTCTGCGGTTCGAGTTCCAGGGCGACAGCGTCCGGGTCGCTGCGATGGATGCCGAGGTGAACAGGCTCCGCCGGGTTCTCGAGCGGCGGATCGACGCCGTCAACTCGATCCTGTCCGGCGGGAGGGGACCGAGCCCGACGCCCTGACCGCGGGAAACGGGAAACGAAAAACGGGAAAAGGACCGGAACTCGACCGTTTCCCGTTTTCCGTTTTACGTCTTTCTGGGCAGCTCCTTCTTGTACAGATACGCCGTCTCGAGGAGCCGTTTCCCCGACGCGTCGGCGAGCGCGAACTTCGTGCGGGTGAACCTCCCGGTCGCCCCCCAGGATCCGTCGTAAACCGACGCCCCCGCGTACTCCCCCCGCTTGTTGAGCGCATAGAACACGGTCTGGAACTTCGGAAGGCCCTTCTCGTTCCGATTGTCCTTCGCCAGCGCCACGATTCGCTTCAACGTCTCGAGCGCGGCCTCCTCGGGTGACTTCCCCTGGCGCATGAGCTCTACCACGGTGTGCGACCCGCAGGACCGCAGGTTCCCTTCGCCCCAGCCCGTGGAGCCCGCTGCGCCCACCTCGCCGTCCACATAGAGTCCCGCCCCGATCACGGGTGAGTCGCCGAGGCGGCCGGGGATCTTGAAGAAGAGCCCGCAGGTCGTCGTGGTTCCGACGATCTCGCCGTTGGCCGTCACGGCGTCGCAATTGATCGTCCCCTGGGGCCGGAAGTCGGAGGCGCCGTATTTTTCGATGTACCAGCGGATGTCGGGATCCTTCTCTTCCTCCGTTCCGGCCTCGCGCCAGTCGTCCTTTCCCGACAGTTTCTCCTTCCAGTAGAGCCAGATCTTTCTCGAGCGTTCCGTCAGGAGGTTCTCCTCCGGGAACCCGTGCGCCTTCGCGAACTCGAGCGCCCCCTTGCCGACGATGAACACGCGGTTCGTCTGCTCCATGACGAGCCGCGCGACTCGCGAAGGATTCTTGATTCTCTCGAGCGCCCCGACGGCGCCGGCTTTCATCGTGCGGCCGTCCATCACCGAGGCGTCGAGCTGGACGACCCCCTGTTCGTTCGGGATTCCGCCGTACCCGACCGTGACGTCCTCCGGATCGTTCTCCACGATGTTGACGCCCGCGATCACGGCGTCGAGAGGATCGCCGCCGGCCGAGATGATGTCGTACGCCTTCGTCACGGCGGCGAGGCCGCCGGACTCGCCCGGGTTTTTCTCGTTGGCCGAGGCGATCACGACGGGGCGCCTCGGTGCAGGACGGGGCGCCGTCGGTCGGACCTGCGCGGCGACCGGCAGAATCGCGGCGGTACGGATGAGGTCACGCCGGGTGGGCCCGCGGACGTTCCTGCTCACCCGGGCTCTACTCGTCCGGAAGTTCGGGCTCTTCGGGAATCTCGCGTTTCGTTCCGGGCGCGAGCAGGTCCATGACCAGGTCGGGGAGAGTCTCGGAGAACTCGCTTCTCGGAAGCACGCGCGTGAAGCCCGCACCCTCGGCCTGTTGCGCGAGCCCGCGGTCCGTGTGGCGCAGGAACCCGATCACGGGCAGCTTCGAGGTCCGGTTGTCCTGCCGCAGCTTGCGGATTGCCTCGATCGATGCGCCATCGGCCGAGACCTCCAGCAACACTGCGGCGGTGTCTTCCCTCTCCGCCTCCCGGCACAGGTCCTTCGCCTCGGCGAAACGCACCGGGACGTTCAAATGGCGCGCGGTCGCCTCGATCTTCGACCGGAAGAAGAGGTCTTCCACACAAGCCACGAGGGAGCGTGTCATCGGGCGCAGATTCTATAGGAACGGGGGCCGGTAGACGGGAAACGGGAAACGGAAGACGAAAGGCAACCGGGTCGTCTACCGTCTACCGTCTACCGACTCAGAACATCTTGACCAGATCCACCGTGATGCGATTGAGCCAGGTCCTCAGATCGAGACGGCGCTGCACCAGGAAGGTGCCCTGGACGTAGACCTGTGGCAGCAGGGTTACCGCGACTCCCGCGCGGTGGCCGCGGTAGCGCGAGTGGAACCACCAGTCGTCGGTGTTGTATGCCCCGACGACGGCGTCCCGCTCGACGTACTGGAACATGTAAAACGCGCGCCACGTGCCGGGAGTGCCGACCGATCCGACGGCCAGCGCTCCCTCGAATGCGTTCCGCCGTCCTCCCTCGGCTTCGAGATTGTGGATTCCGTCGAGCGAAATCGTCGCCGGCAGGGAGAGCGCCGGAAACCGAAGTCGGACGAGAACGTCGACCAGCCGGAAACCGCTCTCCGGCCGTACCCCCCCGGCATATTGCTCGGAGCCATTCTGGCGCACGAGGTGCGACTTCAGGTCTTCGAGGTCGAAGTCCCAGTACGCGGAAGCAACCTCGACCGCGAAGCGATCGACGTCGCCGCCGCGCCAGACCGCCTGGCCCGCGAAGATCTTCGAATCGTCTCCTTCGCGCTGGGGACCGAAGAAACCGGCGCCCGTCAGCGTGACCGTCCCGCTTCCGACGGCGAGCTGGTGTGAAACGGCTGCCCCCGGCGTCTGGACGTCACGGTCCCAGAGCATCTCGCTCGCGACGAGCGGCATGCCGAACTGTCCGGCGAGGATCGTCCAGGCGCCCGGATGCGCTTCGACGTAGAGCCGGTCGAGCATCGCGCCGTCGGAGCGATAGTTGTCGAAGTTGCGGGCGTTCTCCCGGTTGTCGTCGGTTCCGAGGTTCCCGACACCCCGCACCGCCAGCTTGAACCGGTCTGTCGGCGCAAACGCGAGCTCCGGCCGCACTTCGAACCGGCCGCGCTCGATGTTCGGTCGCACGCGCAGGTGGGAGATCGAGTCGTAGCGGAAAAGCGCCTCCCAGCGCAGCGTGAATTTCGGACGCGCCGGCGGAGGCTCGAAATACTCCGGCTCCTGCGCGGCAAGAGGCGCTGACCGCCAGACGAACAGCACCGCGAGCACGATGATCCGTCTCACGTCGTCTTCCGTCTTCCGTCTACGGCCTGCCGTCTCAGGCGGCCTCCTGAGCCGTGATCCGAACCAGTGCCTCGTACAGCTCGCCGACGGTCTGGAACCGAGCGTGAGGCTCCTTCTCCATGCACTTCATGACGATCGCCGCGATCTTCGGATCGATGCGGGGATTCTTGGATTGAGGAAGCGG
>DASUAD010000064.1:0-3439 GCA_035763965.1 Thermoanaerobaculia bacterium
CGGCGCGCCGGATCTCGATGGCTGTCCGGCACGACGGCGACCGGCCGTCGCGCGACGTGAACGAGCTGACTCACGAAGCTCCCGAGCGCCCACCGGACGGGCCTCGTCCCCTCGTGGCTGCCGACCACCACCAGGTCTGCCCTCTCCCGGTCCGCGGCGCGAGAGATCGTCTCCGCGATCGTTTCGGTGCGTCGAGGCGTGAGCCACTCGTACCGGAATCGCGCGCCGAGACGCGCCGCTTCTTCCCGCGCCCGCTCGATCGTGTTCGCCGAGGAGAGACGGGCCGCTTCGTTCAAAGCGGAAGCGAGGCCGCGATCGAGACCGTCGCTTCCCGCGAGAACGTGCGGGAAGCGACTGCCGACCGCGGCCACGACGAGCTCCCCGCCCGTCGAGGCGGCAAGGCGGGCCGCGAATCGGATCGCTGCCCGGGCGGGAAGGGAATCTTCGGTTGCGACGACGGTCTTCATCGACCGCCGTCGCCTTTCCGAGAATCCATCCGCGGCCTTACTCGAGAATGAAGGAGCTCTTGGCGTTGACCCGGTAGGTTACGATCTTGTTCTTTTCCACCTTCGCTTCGAAGTTCTCGATGTAGATCGAGCGGATGTTGTTCAACGTTTTCGCGGCCTTTGCCACCGCCTGCACGGCCGCGTCTTCCCAGCCCTTCTCCGATTCGGCGAGCACCTCGATCACTTTGAGAACGTTAGTCATTGAAGCCTCCTCCTTGCCGGCCGACGACGTTTCAGCCGGCGACACTCGTGAGGATCTCCCGAACTCCGCCCGGCGCGGCAGATCCGTTCGCATCAGGCTCCGCCCGGCCGGTGTCTTCCCGGGACGCGCTCAGCCCACCTTCTTGACGTAGATCTCTCCGGCGGCCTCCGAGTCGAGAGCGAGGGTGGTCTCGCCGACGCGCAGGACCGCGGCCGGCTTCCTCTGCTGGAGGCGCACGGTCGCGCCGGGAACGACGCCGAGATTCGAGAGCTTCGTCATCCTCTCGGGCGCGCGCGGCGAAATGAAGACGACCCGGCCTTCTTCGCCGACCGCGAGCTCTCCGAGGGGCTGAACGAGGGGCTGGACCGTGCGCGTGAACGAGCGGCAGCAGGCCCCGGCCGGAATCGGCTTGCCGTGGGGACAGATCACGGGATGTCCCAGGAAAGCGCAGATCGAGTCGGCGATCCCCCCGGAGAGGACGTGCTCCATCACGCACGCCGTCTGGTTGACCGCCTCGTCGTCGTGGACTTCGAGCACCGTCGTGAAGAGCGCCTCGGCGAGGCGGTGGCGGCGCACCTGTCGGGCGGCGAGCTCGCGTCCCTGCGGGGTCAGCGCGACGCGGTTCTCCTCGAGCCGGACCAAGCCGCGCTTCGCGAGCTCCTCGAGCGCCGCAGGGAGGGCCGTGACACGTGTCGTCTCCTGGAGATCCTCGAGGCGGTCGGATCCCTGCTCGGCGAGCGTCCAGAGCTCTTCGGCGACTTCCTCGACGTCCTGATCGGCGAGATCCCGTTCGTGCCTCATGTTCTTCTCCTGGCGAGCCACCGGACCAGGCGGCCCAGCACCTCGATGGTTACGGACGTGCGGGGGAACTGATACCCGCAGTGGGGACAGCCGACCACGTCACAGCCTGCCTTCAGCGGACACGCGCTGCACACCTGCTCGCCGTGCGTGAAGCGACCGCCACAGAGCGGACAGTGAAAGAGGGTCGGCGGACTCCCTCCCTCTGCGGGAGAGGTCCGGGGCGCGGGGGTGAATGGCGCCGCGTTCCTCATCGCCACGGCCCCGGAACCGCGCGCAGAATCGCGTTCAAAAGCCCTCCCACGGCGAGCGTGAACGGCAGGATGAACGCGGCGATCGCGCACGCGGTCTTCCATCCGCGTTCCTTGACGATCATGAAGAAATTCGCGATGCAGGGAATGAAGAGCGTGATCGTCACCATCGCGACGACGATTTGAATCGGGTCGAGCGCGCCGGCACGCGCGAGCCGGAAGAGACCTGCGGCCCCGAAGTCGCGCCGCAGGAATCCGACGACGAATGCTTCGGCAGTCTCGCTCGGAAGCCCGAGCCAGCCGGAGACGACCGGACGCGCGAGACGCTCCACGAAGCCGAGCAGGTGGAGACGGTCGGCGAGGAAGAGAAGGAGCGTTCCCAGCACGAAAAGGGGAACGGCCTCCTTCAGGTACCACTCGACTCTCGCGAGCGTCTTCACGAGGATGTTTCCGGGGCGCGGCATCCGCAGAGGTGGAAGCTCCAGGACGAAGTCGCTTCCGCGGCCGGGAAGCACCCGCGAGGCGAGGCGCCCGACGAGGATGAGCACCCCTCCGACGACGGCGGCCCAGATGAGGGTCGCCCACAGCGCGACACCGCCGAGCATCGCGAGCACCACGGTGAGCTGCGCCGAGCACGGCACGCCGAGCGCCAGGAGGACGATCACGATCAGACGCTCCTTCGGGGTCTCCAGGATTCGCGTCGTCATGGTCGCCATGGTGTCGCACCCGAGCCCGAGGACCATCGGCAGGACGGCCTTCCCGTTCAGCCCCATCTTCTTGAAGATCCGGTTCACCATCACCGCGAGGCGCGGCAGGTACCCCGAGTCCTCGAGAACGCCGAATGCGATGAAGAACGTCGTCACGATCGGAAGCAGCAGCGCGAGCGAGTAGGCGAGCGCCATCGTGACGACTCCGTACGGACCGACGAGGAGGTCGCGCAGGAACGCCCACGGGATCCATCGATTCGCGGCGGCGACCGCCGCGGGGCTGATCACGCCGCCGAAGAGGCGGTTCTCGAGAAGGTCGACGAGCGTGCCGGCGCCGAGCTTCCCGACGAAGAGATAGGCGACATAGAGCGCCCCGCCGAGAATCGGGACTCCCCAGACGGGATGCGTCGTCAGCTCTTCGGCGCGCGCGGCCCAGGCGCTTCTCGCGCCCGGAGTCCCGAGGCGGCTGGCGGCCCCGTTGACGAGCCGCCTCGCGGCCCGCAGGCGCGCGCGGTTGACCGCATATGCGACCTCGCCGCCGACCGCGTGGCGGAGCTTCTGCCGGATTTCGTCCAGCCGCTCGAGGTCGGTGATGCCCATCCGCTCCGCGAGCCAGCCGTTCAGGGTTTCGTCCCCGCAGGCGACGAGGAGCGCCAGGCTGCGCGGAGAGATCGGAGCCTGCGGAATAAGCGGTTCGATCGCGGCGATCGCCCGCTCGATCACCTCGGGGTACTCGACGAGTACGGCGCCCCGCCGGGGGGCGGCGAGAGCACGAACGAGCCGCGGGACCCCCTCGTGTCGCACCGCAACCGTCGGAATGACCTCGACGCCGAGGCGTCGAGAGAGTCTCTCCGCCTGGATGGCGATTCCGCGTCCCGCGGCTTCGTCCATCATGTTCAGACACAGCACGAACGGAAGGTCCATCTCGGCGAGCTGGACGGCGAGGAAGAGCGTCCTCTCGAGGTTCTTCGCGTC
>DASUAD010000065.1:0-4793 GCA_035763965.1 Thermoanaerobaculia bacterium
GTGAAGCCCTGATCCCACCGTCCCGCGAGCCCGTCCGGTTCCTTCCCGGCGGTCAGCCGGCCGACGACTTCGAGCTTGTCCAGGTCGATGACCGAGATCACGTCGGCGTTCGTCGAAGCGACCCACGCGCGCTTTCCGTCGGGCGCGACGAGCAGACCGACCGGTACCGGACTCTTCCCGAAGCGCGCCGAGAAGACGCGCGCCTCGCTGCCCGGGACCGCCTCCCGATCCATCGGGATGCGCTTCACCTCTTTGCGCGATTTCACGTCGAAGACCGCGACATCCCCGGACTGGGCGCACGAGACCAGCGCGCGCTTTCCGTCCGGCGTAACCTTCACGCGAATCGGGAACTTCGGGGCCGGGAGGGTGGCGAGGGCTTCGAGCTTCATCGCGTCCACGACCGAGACCGTGTTCGCCTCGCGGTTGACGACCCAGATCTCGCGGCCGTCCGGCGTCACGTCGATCCCCTCCGCTCCCGCTCCGGTCGCCAGGTCCTTGACGATCTTCGCGCCGCCGAGGTCCGCGGCGGACACGGTCCCCGATCCGATGCTCGCCACGAACGCGGTTTTGCCGTCGCGGGGCGCGACGACCATGTGAGAGACGTCGCGGCCCGTCGGGATCCGGGCGACGACCTTGCGCGCAGTCGGATCCACGACGAGGAGCTCCTTCGTGCCTTCGGCGGTGACCAGAAGCTTTCCGTCTGCGAGCGCCTCCAGGCCGTGCGGCCGCGTGCCTTCGCCGAGGTCGATCGTGCCGAGAGTGACGCCGCGGTCGACGTCCACCAGCGTCACCGTGTGCCCCGGCTCTCCCGCTTTCCCGTAGTCCGACACCGCCGCAGTCTTCCGATCGGCCAGCACCTCGACTTCGTGAGGGCCCCTGCCGACGCGCACGGTCGCGCGCCGCACTCCGCTGTTCGCGTCGACGACGGTCACCGTGTCGTCGGACTTGTTCACGACGACGAGAAGATCGGGTCCGGCGGCCGCGCCGTCGGATGCGAGCAGGAGTACGACGAGTGCGAACGCGCTCACGTCACCCCTGGAGGATCACGAGCTCCGACGGGCGCACGGAGAGGCTCGCGAGGCTCCTCTCCCGGACGCCGTAGTCGTCCTCGATCCGCACGCCGAACTTGCCCGGGAGGTAGATCCCCGGCTCGACAGTCACGGCATTGCCGGCGACGAGCGGCCTGGCGTTTCCCTTGACGAGATAGGGCTGCTCGTGACCGTCCATCCCGAGCCCGTGTCCGAGCCGGTGCGTGAAGTAAGCGCCGTAGCCCGCGTCCTCGATGACCCTGCGCGCCGCGCGATCGACCTCCTCCCCCGTCTTTCCCGCGGCGAGCGCCTCGATCCCCGCGGTTTGCGCCCGATCCACGATCGCGTAGACCTTGCGGAGCTCGTCGGAGGGCCGCCCGAACGCGACCGTGCGGGTCACGTCGGAGGTGTAACCGCGAACACGGCACCCGCAATCGATCAGCACCGCGTCGCCCTTCGCGAGGGCGCGGTCGCCCGGTCCGCCGTGGGGGAAGGCCGCCGACGGCCCGAACTGCACGAGCCCGTCGCCGCGCACGCCGAGACGCGAGAACTCCGACGACAGGATCGTCGAGACCTCCCGCTCCGTCATTCCGGCTCGCATCCGACCGTGCGTCGCTGCGATCGCCATGACCGCTCGCCCTCCCGCATCCTTGATGAACGCGAGCTCCTGCTCGGACTTGACGGCGCGCAGGGCTTCGAAGACCGGAGTCGCATCCTGGGTCCGTGCGTCGGCAGCCCCGGCCAGGAGAGACGCCGTGGAAAAGGCCGTGGAGCCCTCGACTCCCACGGTCTTTTTCGCCAGGAGCTTCGCGGCGAGCGCGATCGGATCTTCGTCCTCTTTCCAGGTCTTTACGTCGTCCACCGTGGCGTCCCGGGTGACGTTCGACTCCTCGAAGGAGGGGGTGACGAGCACGGCCGGGCCGTCGGCGAAGAGGAGGAGCGCGGTCAGACGCTCGCTCCTTCCCATCGAGAGGCCGGTCGTAAACGCGAGATTCGTGGACGGGGTCACGACGAGGACGTCCCAGCCGCGAGCCTTCGCACCGGCGCGGAGCTTCGCCTGCCGTTCGCGATAGACGTCGCGGGGGAGGGCCGGCGGGATGGGAGGCGCGTCCGCTCGGGCGGGCTCGGCGGGAACGTGGGGCGCCCGCAGGCCGGACGCCGCGGCGGCGGCACCCGCGGCGGCAATCCAGCGGCGTCTCGTCAGTCTCTTCATGGAAGCCGGACGGCCGATAGGATATCGGAGGGGGAAGGTATGAGGATATCGGTTCTCGGCGCCGGCCTGATCGGCCGCGTCATCGCTCGCGACCTGGCTTCGGAGGAGGGCTCCCAGATCTCGGTCTTCGACGCCGATCCCGACTCGCTCGAGCTCGTCGGGCGCGAGACGCACGCGAGCATCCATCAGGTCGACCTCTCGCGGGCCGGTGAGGTTCGCTCCGCGGTCGAGGACGCCGACGCCGTGGTCGGCGCGCTCCCCGGAGCGCTCGGTTTCGAGATGCTGCGAGCAGTCGTCGAAGCCGGCAAGCCGATCGCGGACATCTCGTTCTCGCGGGAAGATCCGCTTCAGCTCGAAACCCTCGCGAGAGAGCGCGGGGCGACGGCGGTGGTGGACTGCGGCATCTCGCCCGGTCTTTCCAACTACTTCATCGGCCGCGCCGCCCGCGACCTGAACGAAGTCGACGACGTGAGCGTTTACGTTGGCGGTCTGCCGTTCGAGCGGCGCTGGCCGTACGAGTACTCCCTCGTGTTTTCCGCGTCGGACGTCGTCGAGGAGTACGTCCGGCCGGCGCGGCTTCTGGAAGAAGGGCGACTCGTGACGCGGCCGGCTCTCTCCGACGTGGAGCGGATCGAGGTCGCGGGGATCGGGACCCTCGAGGCGTTTCTGACGGACGGGCTTCGAACGCTTCTGCGCACGGTGCCCGCGCGCACGATGAAGGAGAAGACCCTGCGGTATCCCGGGCACGCCGCGAAGATGGAGCTGTTGCGCGAGTCCGGATTCTTCGACACGACGCCTCTCGAGCTGCGCGGCGGCGAGCAGGTTGCACCCCGCGACGTGACCGAGCAGCTCCTCCTGCGCGCCTGGGCCCGTCCCGAAAAGGCCGAGGAGTTCACGTACCTCAAGGTCGTGGTGACAGGCCGGAAGCTCGGCCGGGTCCGGCGCACGACTTTCGAGCTGCTGGACAAGACCCACGGCGCGACCGGAACGACCTCGATGGCCCGTACGACGGCGTACCCGTGCGTCGTCGTCGCTCGAATGCTCGCGCGTGGCGAGTATCGCGATCCCGGCATTCGTCCCCTCGAGATGCTCGCCGCGAATCGCGAAGCCGCCGCGCGCCTCGAGATGGGATTGACCGCCCGCGGAATCCGGTGGACGAAGGAGAGCCATGAAGTCGAAGCGCCGGGCTAGCGTCTTCGCGGCGCTCCTGTTCGCGTCGTTCGGCTGCAACGACGACGGGCCGACGGGCCCGGAGCGAGGGCGCCTCTTTCGCATTCGAGTCGGTGGGGACGAGTTCCGGATGCAGGCCACCGACCCGGACACGATCCGGCTCGCCATGGACAATCTCGCGGGTCGCAACTCGAAATTTCCGAACGGTCCGATCGCCGCCGGCGACGGCGGCTTCAACGCGCCGTGGAGCTGGCACTTCGTGCCGGAATCGGTCCGGATGGTCGACTTTTCGATCGAGCTCTGCGACGGCACCCCGAGCTACGTCGAAAGTCACCGCGCGGAATACCTGGCCTCGGGCTACTGTCCGTGGGGCGCGAGAGTCGTTGCCGTGGAGTAGGGTCCGGACTCCATCTGCCGCAGACACACTTCGAGGAGGATCAAATGCCGAAGACCCGACGCGCCATCCTGAAGGCCGCGGGGGCGATCTCCGCCCTTGCGGCTCTGCCGCTGCCCGCGCAGACTCCGGCGCCCGCGGCTCCCGGCCCGACTCCGACGCCCGCGCCGAAAAAGGAGCCGGGGACACTGACGAAGCTCGCCCGCGAACGCTACGGGAAATACCTGACCGCGGAAGAGCAGGCGCTCATGGATGAGGACATGGAATCCCTCGAGCGAAGGAGCTCGCGGCTGCGCGGGTTCAAGCTCGCCAACGGCGATGAGCCCGCCGTCGACTACACGGCAGTGCGGCGGTGAGCGAGCGGGCGGCATCCCTCTTCTTCACCCCGCTTCGGGAGCTCGCAGCGAGGGTGCGCGCTCGAAAGGTCTCTCCGGTCGCGCTCGCCGAGGAAGCCCTGACGAGACTCGACTCGCACGGGCGGAAGCTGAACGCGGTCGTGACGCTCGCCGGTGACGACGCGATCGCCGCCGCGCGCGAGGCGGAACGGGAGATCGGACGCGGGAAGTATCGCGGTCCGCTGCACGGCATTCCGTACGGCGCGAAGGACCTCGTCGCGACGAAGAAAATGCCGACGACCTGGGGCGCCGCTCCCTACCGCAACCAGCAGTTCTCGTATGACGCCACGATCGTCCGAAAGCTCGCCGACGCCGGCGCGGTTCTCGTCGCGAAGCTCTCGATGGTCGAGCTCGCGGGCGGCATGGGATACAACAATGCGGACGCCTCGTTCACCGGCCCGGGCCTGAATCCCTGGAACACGGGATTCTGGAGCGGCGGCTCCTCGAGCGGACCCGGCTCGGCCGTGGCGGCGGGCCTCGTCCCGTTCGCGATCGGCTCGGAGACCGTCGGTTCGATCATCACCCCGGCCGCATTCAGCGGAGTCACGGGCCTGCGTCCGACCTATGGCCTCGTCAGCCGCCACGGCGCGATG
>DASUAD010000066.1:0-2374 GCA_035763965.1 Thermoanaerobaculia bacterium
TGACGCTCATCAATGTTCCCCGCTCGGACGGCAAGTCGAGCTCGAACGTTCAGATCCGCGGCATGGCGCCGATCGGGTTCGAGATCCGTCCGGCCACGATCGTCGAGGGGCGGATGTTCACGCCGGCAACCAACGAGGCGATCGTCTCCCGGAACCTCTCGAAGCGCTTCGCCGGAATGAAGGTCGGTGACACGATCAAGTCCGGGAGCTTCCGATGGGTCGTCATCGGCCTGTTCGCCGCCGAGGGAAGCGCCTACGAGTCGGAGATCTGGACCGACGTGACGGACCTGCAGCAGCAGACCAAGCGCAACATCTACTCCTCGGTCTTCGTGCGAACGTCGGACCCCGATGCGGCCGGCCGGTACATCGCGACCGTCAAGGGCGACCAGCGGCTGAAGCTGGAGGGAAAGACCGAGCGCAAGTACTACGACGAGCAGATGATCACGGGCGCGCCCATCAAGGCGCTCGCCTTCATCGTCGGTATCTTCACCGCGATCGGCGCCGCATTCGGGGCGATGAACACGATGTATGCGCAGGTTTCGGCGCGCACCAAGGAGATCGGGACCCTCCGGGCGATCGGGTTCTCGCGACGCGCGATCCTTGCGTCGTTCGTGATCGAAGCCCTGATGCTGTGCCTGGCCGGCGGCATCCTCGGGGTTGTCTTCACGTTCCTGGCCTTCAAGCTCTTCCTGACGCAGCCCACAGGCACCATGAACTTCCGCACGTTTTCGGAGGTCCTGTTCAACTTCCGGCTGACGCCGCAGCTCATCGCCGGAGGCCTCGCGTTCTCGCTCGCGATGGGCCTCTTCGGCGGGTTTTTCCCGGCCGCCCGCGCCGCGAGGTTGAAGATCACGACAGCGCTGCGCGAAATCTGATCTCGATTACTCCGGGACGCCGCTCCGCGGACGGCGCGGGCGACGTCGAGCCGTGATCGCCGAACTGCGCCCGCGGATCATAGACTCGCCGGGTGCGGCTCCACTTCTACGGAACGACGGGTTACGTCGAGGAATCTTCGCGGGCGCACGCGGGCCACTCGGCCTTCACGATCGAGTCGGACGGCTTCCGCCTCCTGTGCGACTTCGGTGAGAACCGGAAGGGACTGTTGAAAAGAATCCGCCCCGACGCGATCTTCGTTTCGCATGCGCACCCGGACCACTGCTGGGGACTGGAGGAGGGAACTTCGGCGCCGGTCTATGCGTCCGAGATCACGCACGCCCTGACGGAAAAGTTCGCGGTCGGCGAGCGGGTCGTTCTCGAGCCGGGAAAGCGCGTCCGCGTCGGACCGTTCCGCTTGACCGCGTATCCGGTCGTGCATTCCGTGCGCTGCCCCTGCATCGCGGCGCGGCTGGAGATCTCGGGCCGCGTGCTCCTCTACTCCGGAGACATCGTCGCGTTCGACCGCCCCGAAGAAGCGCTCGGCGGCGCTGAAATCTACGTCGGCGACGGATCGACCCTGAAGGGATCTCTCGTCCGGCGGCATGCGAGCGGCGCGCTCATCGGGCACACGACGGTGCGGGCGCAGCTCGGCTGGCTCGGAAGATTCGGAGTGCCCCGGGCGGTCTTTTCCCACTTCGGAAAAGGCCCGATCGAGATGGGGGAGGAGAAGCTCCGCGAGGCGGTCGAAGGTCTCGCTTCCGAACGCGCTCCCGGGTGTGGGGTCAGCGTCGCGCGCGACGGGTTGACGTTTGACCTCTGATCGCCGGAGAGAGGTTCACCCGAGCCTGCATGCGACGTCCCGAGGCCGTCAGCGCGGCAGGGCCGGCGCCGTGACGACGACCGTGTCGACATCGGTCGAGATCGAGACACGGGCCTTTTCTCCGGTCGCCCCGAGGAACACCGTCTGGCCCGGCGCGAGCCCTTCGTTCACGCCGCTTCGACTTCCCGGATCGTTGTTCGCTCCGATTCCGGCGGCAGCTCTCGCCTCCTCAGCCCCGGCGCGAACCGACTGGAACGAAGCGGCCCCGAGGCGCGTCGTCAGCCTGGGTCTCGTGGCCGGCGCCACCCGTTCCGAGGGCTGCACGACGATCTGATTGCCGCTCGCCATCGCGACCGAGACGAGTCGGAAGTGCGGCGGCGTCTCCTGCGCCAGGGTCCAAGAAGCGGCGAGGGTGATCGAAAGAACCGAGAAAAGGACGGCATTGAGTTTCATTGCTTCGTCTCCCGGGGAAGATCGAAACTTCCCTCCCCGGAGACCGACTTTGCAGAATCCGTTCCGGCCGTAAAGCCGTTACGGATAAGTCGAATGCAGTCGGGGCGGCGAGCTCAGGCGCCCGAGGGCAGCGTCGTGCGGGCCGTGACGGGAACTGCGGGCCCCGTCGGCAGCGGCGGCTCCCGCGAGGGCTCGGCCGCAGGCACGACGGCCCGCCGGGCCTCG
>DASUAD010000067.1:0-4042 GCA_035763965.1 Thermoanaerobaculia bacterium
CGCGTTTCTGCGCGGCGCGAACTCGCCGCACGTCCTCGTCCTCATGGACGGAGCGCGCCTGAACTCGCCTTACTTCTCGGGTTACGACTTCTCCACGCTGACGACGGAGAACGTCGAGCGGATCGAGATCGTGCGCGGTCCGTTCTCGGCGCTCTACGGCTCGGACGCGATCGGCGGCGTCGTCCACATTTTCACCCGGCCGGCGGCGGCGGGTCTTTCCGGTCGCGCAGCGCTCGAGGGGGGCGAGGCGGGGCGTCGTCACGGGTCGGCGTTCGTCACCGGCGGGTCGCAGGCGTTCGGCGCGGCGGGCAGCTACTCTCACGACGAGACCAACGGCGACCGGAGGAACTCCGACTGGCGCCAGGACGCGGGGTCGCTGCGCCTCGAAGCACGGTCGGGTGACCGATTCCGCGCCGCGCTCGAGGCGTCGATCGTCGACGCGGACGTCGGCGTCCCGGGGCCGATCGGCCGCGAGACGCCGCGCGCGCGGCAGGAGTCGCGCGAGGAGCGGCTGCAGCTTCCGATCTCTTTCCGCCCCCTGGACGGCCACGAAGCGACGTTGCTCTTCGCCCGCGTCGCTTCGGAGCGCACCTACCGGGATCCCGACGCCGCCTTCGACTCGCGCTCGAATCCGGAGACGCTCCAGGCGCGTCTCTCCGACAGCTTCCGCGCCGGCCGCCACGAGCTGACGGCATTCGGCACGTGGGAGCGCTGGAACGTGGACGATCGCAGTAACTTCGGCGTCGCGCTCGACGACGACCGCTCGACCTTGTGGGGAGCCGGCCTGCAGGATTCCGTCGCGCTCGGCGGCGGCGTGCTCGCCACGGCCGGACTGCGGTACGACCACCACTCCGACTTCGGTCGTGCATGGAGCCCGCGCGGCACGCTCGCGTGGGTCGATCCCGGCGCGAAGTGGAAGCTCCGCCTCTCGGGTGGGAGCGCGTTCCGCGCGCCGTCGGTCGGAGAGCTGTTCTATCCGTTCGGCGGGAACCCGGACCTGAAGCCGGAGCGCGTGACGTCGTGGGAGGCGGGCGTGGAGCGGTACGTCGCGGGAGGGCGGATCGAGCTGTCGCTCTTCTGGAACGAGTTCCGCGACCTGATCGTCTTCGACTTCGCGACGTCGTTGAACGAGAACGTTGGACGGGCGCGCACCCGCGGAGTCGAGGTCGCGTGGCGCCAGCGGGTTACGGACCGCCTGGAAGCCGACGCGGGATACACGTGGCTCGACGCGGAGGACCGGGCGAGCGGAGAGGATCTTCTTCGCCGTCCACGTCACCGCGCTTTCCTTGCGATGGTCGTCCGTCCGACCGAAAGGCTTTCGCTCTCGCCGCGCGCCGTCCTCGTCGGCCGGCGGCTCGACGCGGACGCGGTGACCGGCCGTCACAAGGAGGTCCCTTCATACCTGCGGGTCGACGCCTTCGCGCGCTACGAGCTCGGCCACCTCGTGCCGTATGCGCGGCTGGAGAACGCGACCGACCGGAACTACGAAGAAGTGGACGGCTATCCCGCGCCGGGGCGGAGGTGGTCGGCGGGTTTGGAGGTGAGGTTTTGAGGGGGTCAGGCAGGCATTCAGGTATTTTTGGCAACGAGAATGCCAGATTGCCTGCCTGACCCCAGATACAAATGCCGCGGATAACCAAGGTCTACACGCGCTCGGGTGACGACGGCACGACCGCGCTCGGCACCGGTCAGCGGGTGCCCAAGGACTCGCCGCGTGTCGAGGCTTATGGCACGGTCGACGAGGCGAACAGCGCGATCGGCGTCGCTCTCGCGTCGGGACTCGAGCCGGCGCTCCTCGAGGCGCTTGCCGCAATCCAGAACGACCTCTTCCACCTCGGAAGCGATCTCTGCGTTACCGAGGCCGACAAGGCGGCGCGGCCGGTCCCGCACATCGAATCGCGCCACGTCGAGAACCTCGAGCGGCTCATCGACCGTCTTTCCGCGGACCTTCCGCCGCTCGAGAACTTCGTTCTTCCCGGCGGTTCACCCGGGGCGGCGCATCTTCACGTCGCGCGCGCGGTCTGTCGCCGCGCGGAGCGGGCCGCGGTGTCGCTCGCCCGCTCGGAGCCGGTCGGAGATCAGGTGATCGTGTATCTCAACCGGCTCTCCGACGCGCTCTTCGTGATGGCGCGCTGGGAGAACCGGCAAAAGGGAGTCCCGGACGTCCTCTGGAACAGCCGAGCGTAGCTGGGGTCAGGCAGGCAATCTGGCAGATCTGAAAAACACCACAATGCGTGCCTGACCCCATCGGTCAGGTGCGATCGACCTCGATCGTCTTTTTCTCCCCGCTGTTCGCGACCGAGACCATGATCCCGATGCCGATGGCAATGACGAGCCCGATCGCCGTCCAGGCCGTTCCGATCTGTTCGATGACGCCGGCCTTCAAGAGCGCGAGAGTGACTCCCGTCAGAAAGACGAGATAGCCGATCAAGTAGATGTTCATCCACTTCATGTGCGTGCCCTCCTCATCCGCACAGGTGTGAGAGCAAGTTCCGGGCCGGGTTTAGAATCGGCGGCCAGCGAGGTAATCGCCATGAAAACCAATGCTTTGACGATCCTGTTCGCAGCGTCGGTCGCGATCGCCGCCTGTCAGACGTCGCGCCAGACGCCCCCGCCGCCCGCGCCCCAGCCCGAGAGCGGCACCGGAACCGCGGCGCCTCAGCCAAACCCGAATCCCGAACCGCCCGTTCCGCCGGTGACGACACCGGTCGCTCCCCTGGCGGCGGCGGTTCCCGATCAGCCCGTCGTCGCGCAGGCAGCCGCTCCTCCCGCGGCTCCGGCGCGGGCGTATCAGGACGTCATCAAGCTGAAGCAGGCCGGCCTGTCCGACGAGTTCATCCTGAACAGAATTCGAGCCGACAACATCAATTACCAGCTGACGACTGCCGACATCATCGAGCTCCGCGGCGCCGGACTCTCCGAGGAAATTCTCCAGGCGATGCTCCGATCGGGCCAGGCGGCTGCCGCGACGGCGGGAGCGCCGGTCGCGCGCAAGGGAGAGTTCAACGGCCTCGCGCGCGTCCGGAAGAGCCTCTTCGGCACCTCCACCAAGGACGTCGGACGGCTCGTCGTCGACGGCGAGAACGTGTCCTGGTTCCAGGCGAAGGATCCCGACGACAACTTCTCGCTGTACGTGAAGAACGTCAAAGAAATCTTCAACACCTGCGTGCTGCGACCCGGACAGAACCTGTGCCTCGAGTTCGGGATCGTGACTTACACAGGCGAGGAGTACCGGTTCCGCGATCCGGGCTGGAAGAACGGCGACCACAAGCTGGTGGACGAGGCGACCGAGTATTTCCGTCAGGCGTTCCCGAATCTGTTCTTCAGCCAGCGCGCGGTCAGCGAGCTGTAAAGCGGCTTTTCGGCCGGCGTTTCCAGGCCCTCGAACTGACGCGGGCCTAGAATCACTGGTGAAAACGTGACTCTCCCGGCGGGCACTCGCCTGGGGCCCTACGAAATTCTCTCGCCTCTCGGCGAGGGTGGAATGGGGGAGGTCTACCGCGCTCGCGACACTCGGCTCGCGCGCGAAGTCGCGGTCAAAGTCCTTCCCGACCGTTTTGCCCTCGATTCTCTGGCGCTTTCGCGGTTCGAGCGCGAGGCGCGCGCGGTCGCGGCGCTCGCGCACTCGAACATCCTCGACATCCACGACTTCGGGAGCGAACGGGGAATCAACTATCTCGTCACGGAGCTGCTCGAAGGGGAAACTCTCGGCTCCCGTCTCTGCGGCGTCCCGATGTCCTGGCGCACCGCACGCGAGATCGGCTTGGCGATCGCCGAGGGTCTGGCTTTCGCACACGAGCATGGGATCGTGCACCGGGATCTGAAGCCTGGAAACGTTTTTCTGACGTTCGACGGCCGGGTCAAGATCCTCGATTTCGGCCTCGCCAGTCTCGAGGTCCCCGAGCCGACGGGAAACCTGGAAAGCTCCCCGACGACCCCGGTCGCGACCGAGACGGGCTCGCTCATGGGGACGGTCGGCTACATGTCGCCCGAGCAGACTCGCGGAAAGAAAGCCGACGCGCGCAGCGACATCTTTTCTCTC
>DASUAD010000068.1:0-2333 GCA_035763965.1 Thermoanaerobaculia bacterium
GGTCGCCGCGCCGATCCAGGACGTCATGTGGACGTCGTGCCCGCACGCGTGCATCACGTGGACGTGATCTCCGACGTCGTCCCTCGTCGTGACCTTGCTCGCGTACGGCAGCCCGGTCTGTTCCTCGACGGGGAGCGCGTCGAGGTCCGTCCGCAGCATGACGGTCGGTCCCTTTCCGTTGCGCAGGAGGCCGACGACGCCGGTCCGCGCGATCCCCGTGGTCACCTCGAAACCGAGAGCGCGCAGTCTCTCGGCCATCTTTGCCGCGGTCTTCTCTTCGTGGTACGAGAGCTCGGGATTCTGGTGGAGATCGATATAGAGCTTCTCGAGATCCGGGTAGATCGCGTCGAGCGGCGCGAGGACCGGCGAGGGCGCCGGGTCCGCCGCACCGGCGGATACCGACCAGAGAGTCGCGACCACCGCAAACAGAACGAGAGAACGTTTCATCTTTGCTCCTCTGCCAACGAGAACAAAGCGAATCGTCCGCTGTCAAGAAAGAGCGTGGACAAGCAGAATTCGGTCGTCCACACTTCTTTCCGGTGAGTACGGAAGCCGCAACGGTCCCCGAGCCGACGAAGCCCGCGCGGACGCCCGGCTTCGCGCGGAGGATGCGGTGGGTCGCGATCCTGTACGTGGCGCAGGGATTCCCCGCCGGCGTCTTCCGAAAGGTCTGGCCGGTCTATTTCCGCGACCACGGCGTCTCGCTGACCGAAATCGGCCTGATCAGCCTTCTCGGTCTGCCCTACACGCTGAAGCCGCTCTGGGCGCCGCTCGTGGACCGGTACGGGGACCGGCGTCACTGGATCGCGGCCTGCCTGGTCGTCATGTCGATCCTTCTCGCGATCCAGCCGCTCTTCGATGCTTCGAATCCGGGGATCGCGCTGTGGGCGGTTCTCCTCTTCTTCACGATCGCCTCGGCCACTCAGGACATCGCCATCGACGCCCACACGATCGGGTTCCTCGAAAAAGGGGAGGAGGGCGCCGCGAACGGCATCCGGGTCTCGACCTGGCGGGTCGCGTACATCGTCTCGGGAGGATTGCTGCTCGCGCTTGCAGGCCGGACGGGCTGGCCCCCGACGTTTCTGATCGGGGGCGCGATTCTGTTCGGGCTCGCTCCGATCGTCCTGCGGGCGCCCCGGGCGGAGCTCGTCGCCGCGGAGCGCAAGCGCTTCTTCCGCCCGTTCCTCGAGTGGCTCGCGAAGCCGGGCTCGGTTCCGACGCTCGCTTTCATCCTCCTGTACAAGCTCGGGGACCAGGCGATCAGCCCGATGCTCGAGACGTTCTGGCGGGACCGCGGCCTGACGCTCGCGCAGATCGGCCTGATCTCGAACACCCTCGGTGTCGGTGCGACGATCACGGGTGCGCTCCTCGGCGGATTCCTCACGACGCGGTGGGGCCTCGTCCGGTCGCTCGTCGTCATGGGAATCTTCCAGGTGCTCTCGAACCTCGTGTACACGGCGGTGGCCTACACGCACGGTCCGCCGGTCTCGATCTACGCGGCCGGGATGTTCGAGTCGTTCACGCAGGGCCTCGGGACAGCGGCATTCCTCGGGCTCCTCATGCGACTCTGCGACAGGGAGCACGCCGGCACGCAGTACGCCCTCCTCTCCGCGCTCTTCGCCCTGACGCGGGACCTCTCCGGCTCGGTCTCGGGCTGGGCCACCGACCGCCTCGGGTACGCGCAGTTCTTCCTCTACACGGCCGCGCTGTCGCTGCCGGCATTCGCGCTTCTTCCGTGGGTCCGGCGCCGCGTCGCCGCCGCGGAGCGCTGATGGGGTCAGGCACGCATTTTGGCATTTCGAACCCGAGGAGGCCGGCCGGTGCCCGTGACTTGCGGTACGTCCTCGGGATCGACGCGGGGGGAACGAAGACGCGCGCCCTTCTCGCAGACGAGAGCGGAAGGATCGTGGGCAGCGCCCTCGGCGGAGGGGCGAACCTTCGCACGCACGGGGAGCTCGAGGTCGAGAAGGTCCTGCACGCCGTGATCGAGGAAGCTTGCGCGCAAGCGGAGGCGACGCCCGATGCCGTCGCGCTCGGGATCGCGGGCGCCGACCGGCCCGCGGACGAGGTGGTGCTTCGCGCGATCCTCCGCCGGATCGGATTCCGAAACCGCGTGGTCGTGACGAACGACGCCCGGATCGCGTTCGTTACGGGATCGCAGCGGCGCGTCGGCCTCGCGCTCGTCTGCGGCACCGGCTCGATCGCATGGGGCCGGAACCGGGCGGGGGAGATCGCGCGGTCCGGCGGCTGGGGATGGCACCTGGGAGACGAGGGATCCGGGTTCTGGATCGGGGAGCGCGCCATCCGCGACGTGCTCCGCGGCGCCGACGGCC